>NZ_JAPDBP010000006.1:0-71568 GCF_027705305.1 Aeromonas sp. QDB17 | reverse complement strand
CAAGTTTGCGGAAGGCGGAGTGATATGGGCTCTGATGGTGGCAAGGGGCTCAACTGTCCTTGATATCCATCTGCTGGAGGGCGATGACCGCCTGGGTGCGGTTCTTGACCCCGAGTTTGCGGAAAATCGCGGTGATATGGGCCTTGATGGTCGCCTCGGAGACGTTGAGCTCCCAGGCGATCTGTTTGTTGAGGCTGCCATCCCGCAACATGATGAGCACCTTGTATTGCTGGGGGGTGAGGCTGGCCAGCTTGGTGGCGAAATCGGGCCCTTCGCTGGGCTCGGGATGGAGGGAGATGCCTTCCGGCACCCAGTTGTCCCCCCCGATCACCGTATTGAGGGCGCTGACCAGCTCTTTCATGGGAACGGATTTGGGAATGAAGCCGAGCGCGCCCAGGCGCAGCACCTGCTGGATGATGGCGGGATCCTCGGAGGCCGAGACCACGACGATGGGGAGATCCGGGTGATGTCCGCGCAGATAGGCCAGCCCCTCGAAGCCGTTGGCCCCCGGCATCTTGAGATCCAGCAGCAGCAGGTCGACGTCGGGATGTTCATCGAGCAGGTGGCTCAGGCTGTCGATGGAGTCAGCCTCCAGCAATCTGGCGTCGTCGATGGCCATGTGCACCGCTTGATAGAGGGCGCCCCGAAACAGGGGGTGGTCATCTGCGATGACGATGGTAAATTGGCTGTCCATAGCTCACATTGTTGCTAACTGATTGTTTTAAAAAATCAAACTAGCACTGCTACCCAAGTGGGTCAAACCCGCCAGTACGCAAATGTGAGGTGGTCATCGGATGTCGTGCCACGGGGCCGGCGGGATGGCCAGTAAACTACCCATGCAGGAGGCAATCGATGGGAACCCTGGTTTTGACGGTGGGCACGGGCTCCACCTGGGCAATGAGAGCGGTGCTGGTGCTGGCCATGAGCGGGCTCAAGTGGCAGGAGCAGGTCTTCGATCTGGAAGATGCCAAGGAGCTGCAACGGCTCAAGCGCACGGCCCCCGCCGGCCTGGTGCCCTGGCTCGACGACGGTGAGCTGCGTATTCACGACTCTCTGGCCATCGCCGAATATCTCCACGAGTGCTGCCCGGAGCGTCACCTTTATCCGGTGGACAAGGCCGAACGGGCCCTGGCCCGCAGCCTGTGCGCCGAGCTGCACGCCGGTTTTCGCCAGATCCGCACCCTGCTGCCCTTCTTCCTGGGGGCACCCACCCAGAGTGAACCGCCGGTGGAGGTCATCGACGAGCTGGCCCGGTTGCAGACCCTCTGGTCCCAGGCGCGGGTGCCCTTCTATTTCGACGAGGCGAGCATTCTGGATGCCTTCTATGCGGTGATGGCCTATCGACTGGCAAGCTATGGCATTTCGCTGCCCGGTCAGGCTGGCGCCTATCAGCAGGCCTTGCTGGCCTGGCCCCTGTGGCAGGAAACCCTGCTCAGGGCGAGGTTGCAGTGGCCAAAGGCGGCCCGCCAGTCTGATTGATGCGGGCGTCGGCAAGACAAAAAAGGGGAGCCATCGGCTCCCCTTTTTATTCAGGCCAGGTCGCTATTTCTGCCGACCTGCGAAGACCACGACCACTTTGTCTTCTCCTTTCTCCCGCACGAAGCCGTAGGGGGCATCGGAAATCTTCTTGTGGCTGCCCGCCGCGATGGCAGGGTGGGCGGCACGGAACTGGCCGAGCCGTTGCCAGTGCTTGACCAGTTCCGCCTTCTCGCCACTCGCCAGCTCCTGCCAGTTCATGTCCGAGCGCACGCTCTGATCGAACACGCCGCCATCCTTGGCCAGCCCCCGGCCGGACTCGTCGCCATAGTAGATCTGGATTCCCCCCGGCAGCAGCATGAAGCTGTTGGCCACCCGCCGTTGCAGCGCCACGTCCTGATAGTCGCCGAAGAAGAGCTTGGTGTCGTGGGAGCTGATGTAGCTCAGCACGTTGAACTCGGGATCCTGGTTGATGCGGCTGGCGTAGCTCGCATAGGTGGGCTCTGCCCCCGCCATGCACTGGGCCTGGGGCAGGGCGAATTCACGCTGGTAGTCGAAGTTGATCAGGGAATCGAAGCCGTGCTGGTACCAGAAGTCCTTGGCGACCCCGTGATCCCACACCTCGCCCACCATGTAGAAGGGAAGGTCATCGAGGGCCTTGCCCGGGTTGGCGGCCTTCCACTCCTTGAGTGCGTCGGTGCCCGCCTGCTTGAGCCTGGCCCAGACCGCGGGCTCCAGGTGTTTGACGGTGTCGGCACGGAAGCCGTCGATGCCGAAGCGGCGCACCCAGTCGGTGTGCCAGGCAATGAGGTAATCGCTCACGGTGGCGTTGGGCAGGGCCTTGGCCCTGGTGTCTTTTTTGGCAGCGAGCAGCGGTGGCAGCCCCACCGATCTGGTGGATTCGGTCAGGAAGTCCGGCAATCCCGCCACCGAGCCGGTGACGTCGTCGGTGCCGGGTTGTGGGTAGCCGGGCAGACCTGCGCGCACCCAGTCAGGGCCCCACCACTTGTCCCAGTGGGATGACTGGTAGTCGATGAACTGGTTGTAGCCATGCCAGTTGAGGCCGCCGCTCGGGCGCCATTCGTTCCAGCGACTCGGCAGCTTGCCGGTGTTCTGGGTGAGATCGGTGAGCCCCAGATCCTGCAAGTCGGCGAGGGTGGCGTAGCCTGCGTGGTTCATCACCACGTCGAGGATGATCCGCATGCCGCGCTTGTGGGCCTCGTCCACCAGAGTTTTCAGGCTCTCTTCGTCGCCGTAGTTGGGGTCGATTTTGGTGAAGTCGAGCGCCCAGTAGCCGTGGTAGGCGTAGAAGGGGAAGTTCCCCTGTTCGCCACCGCCGATGAAGCCGTGGACCTGTTCCACCATGGGGGTGATCCAGATGGCGTTGATGCCGAGTTGCTTGATGTAGTCGAGCTTCTCGGTCAGCCCCTTGAAGTCACCGCCATGCCAGGTGGCCACTTCGTCCTGACCATCCTTCTGACGACCGAAGCTGTGATCATTGGCGGGATCGCCGTTGTGGAAGCGGTCGGTCAGCAGAAAATAGACGCTCGCCTGATCCCAGCTGAAGGGAGCAGGCTTGGCGGCCTTGACCGGTTCGAGCAGCAGCAGGCCGCCGCTCTCCTTGCTCGGTGTCAGGGTGATTTTGCCGCCTTTGACCACGGCTTCCTGTCCCGAGTAGGCATCCCGCAACCGGGTGCCGTCGGGCCAGACTCCCTTGAGTGATGTCGTGACCGGGCCGCCATCCCAGCTGATGCAGGGCTCTTCCGGAGGCTGGCGTTTGAACTCGCTCTTTTTGGTTGCCCGCAACACCTTGAGGCTGGGGGTATCGGGGTTGAAGGTGAACTCGTAGTCCCCCGCCAGCATCACCCTCAGATTGAAGTCTGTCCCCTTGCTGCACTTGTCCATGGGCTGGGCGGTGCCGAAGGGAAGGGGCTTGGCCTCGGTTGGCCCGAAGCTGGTGCCGCAACTGTTGCCCGCATCGCTGATGCGGATCTGGTGGCTCCCCTTGTCCAGTCTGTGGGTCAGGGTGACGGTGCCCTTGTCCAACGTCAGCGCCTCGGCCACCGGTTTGCCATCCACATGGAGATAGACCTCGGGGGCGGCCATCGCCTGACCGATGAACAGCGGTGTGGCGAGCACGGCCAGCCACAGGGGTGATGGGCGAAGAGCGGGGCGCGAAGAGAGACGCATAAGCCATTCCTTGAGCAGAGTGTGAGGAGCAGGGTCCGTTGAGGCACTCATTCTAGGGGGCGCTGGGGCAGGCTTGGACCGGTAAAATACCGATTTGTGACGTCAGTTCAAATGGTTACGTTTTCAAGAATGGAAAAGTGTGAACCGGGTGTCGCGGCCATGAAAAAAGCCGGTCAGTTGACCGGCTTGTAGGCATTCGGGGTGGCGTCACACGGTGAAGAACTTGAAGTTGACGAAGGCCACCGCAATGAAGGAGGCAACCATGCCGCTGATGCAGAGCACCGCAGGGCGGATGGCAGGCCAGCGATGGGCCAGCAGCACGATGGCCAGCAGGGTCGGATAGAGGCCGAACATGTAGCGGGGCATGGCGTTGAGGCCGGTCATCAGGGGGATGGTGCAGCAGATGAACATCAGGGTCGCTTCGGCCCAGCGTTTCTGGCTGAACAGGTAGCCATTCAGGCACCAGCCGAAGATCACCATGATGGAGAGATAGGCCTTGCGTCCCCCCAGCTCGAAGCCGCTCAGCCACCAGTCCAGGGGGCTGTCCATATAGCGGCCCCAGGCCACCTGGATGTGCTTGAAGGCCAGGGCATCCCCGGTGAGGTGATAGAGATAGACCATGTAGGAGAAGAGGCCGAGGGGAATGAGCCAGAGGGTGAACACCACCTTGAAGGCCCGCTCGGTGAAGCGGAAGAACTCGCGCCAGCCGTAGGCTTGCAGGGCCAGGATCAGCACCGGGAACACCATCATCACCCCCAGGTTGCGGGTGGCGGAGATGAAGATGCCGAGGAAGGCGACCATGAGCCACTGTTCGCGGTAGGCGAACAGGAACATTCCCAGCATCAGCGCCATGAACATGGGCTCGGTATAGCCGGAGACGAAATAGGCGGAGAAGGGGGAGAAGGCCAGCAGCCAGACCCCGAAGCGGGCGGTGTCGTCCCCCAGCTTGAGCTGGCGCAGCACCAGCAGCATCAGGGGCAGGCTGATGAAGAAGGCGATGTTGGCCACCAGCATCAGGCCGATGAGGCTCTCCATGTCAAACAGGCTGGAGAGACCGCCGGCCAGCATGGGATAGAGGGGCATGAAGGCCCAGTTCGCCGCATTGCCCTTGCTCAACCAGCGCGGATAGAGGTCGTAACCATTCTCGATGATGCGCTGGAACCAGACGCAGTCGAACTGGCAGTAGGCTTGCAGGGGCCCGATGTCGGTGGCGCCATAGAGCTGGACGCCGAAATAGCCCATGCCATAGAGCGCCACCCGGCTCAGTACGAAGGCGGCGACGATCATCAGCCAGTCGCGGCCGCTGATGCGCAGTGACGGGCGATAGGGGAGTGCAGCCCCGGTTGACGGGGCGGTATTGGTCATATCATTCATCAGGCAAAAACCCAGATACGGGAGAGAACGTAGGTGAGCACGGTGACGGTCAGGGTGGCGATCACCACCGGCAACAGGCCGGAGAGACCGGCAAACAGCAAACCGCTCAGGATGAGATTACGCACCGCCAGAGAGAAGAGGGCAACCAGCAGGAACTTGCTGGCGGCACCTTGTTTCTGGAAGGTGATGTAGCGATGGCCGAAGAACGAGAACCAGAACGCCACGGCAAAGGCCAGGGTCGTGACCAGGTGCTCGGAGATGGCCGGCCAGGTATGAAACAGGGCGATGGAGGTGCCCAGATCGACGAGGGTGGCCCCCCCGCCGACAAAACCGAAGCGAACCAGCCGCCAGAATTCCTCGCGGGAGATCATTGAGACGCCTGCTCCTGCTGATCATCAGCGGCTTTCGCGGCGGCCTTCTTGCCAGCGCTCTTCTTGCTGGCGGTGGGCACTTCCTGCTTCTGCTCTTCATCCTGCTTGGCGTACTGGCCGTAGACCCCTTCGATGAGGTAGACGGGGCGCTGTTTCACCTCGACGAACATGCGGCCGATGTACTCGCCGATGATGCCCAGCGACAGCAGCTGGATGCCGCCGAGGAACAGCATGACCGACATCAGGGAGGCGTAACCGGGCACGTCGATGCCGAAGAAGAGCACCTGGGTGATGATCTTGAGGATATAGAGGAAGGCGATGAAGGAGACACCGACCCCGATGTAGCTCCACACCCGCAGCGGCCAGCTGGAGAAGCTCATCAGGCCGTCAAGGGCGAAGTTCCACAGCTTCCAGTAGTTGAACTTGGTTTCGCCGGCATGGCGGGCCGGGCGCTCGTAGGGAACGCCGACGGCGCGAAAACCGGCCCAGGCGAACAGCCCCTTCATGAAGCGGTTGCGCTCCGGCAACTGCTTGATGGCCTCGACCACCTTGCGATCGATGAGGCGGAAGTCACCGGCGTTCTCCGGCAGCTTGGTGCTGGTGGAGAGGGCGTTGAAGAAGCGGTAGAAGCCACCTGCGGTGAGGCGTTTCATCGGGGTATCGGCGCTGCGATCCACCCGGATGCCGTAGACGGTGTCATAGTCGCCGGTCTGCCACAGCTTGACGAACTCCAGAATGAGAGAGGGGGGATCCTGCAGGTCCACGTCCATGGGGACGATGGCGTCGCCCTTGGCCTGGTGCAGGCCTGCGGTCATGGCCGCTTCCTTGCCGAAGTTGCGGGCCAGGTTGACCAGGGTCACACGGGGATCCCGGGCGATGGCCTGCTCGACCACCTCACGGGTGCGGTCACGGCTGCCATCGTTGACGAACACGATTTCAAGCTGGTCTTTGAGCGGGGCCAGTTCGGTATCTATCGCGCTGATGAAGGCGTCTATGCTCTCTTCCTCGTTGTAAACGGGAACGACCAGAGAGAGTCGAAAATCGGCACGGGACATGGGAACTTCCTTATTGAAAGAATTATTTTACGGAACAGATACTTGGGGCATTCCGCTTCACTGAGCCACGGTCAGTCGCACGGACTGGACGTTGAGCGGTGTCGGGGCGGAGAGCGCCAGGAAGTTGGGACGCTTGGGATCGGCGGTCAGGGAGTCGCCCGGCAGGCTGAGGCGGATCTCGTTGATGCCCGCCTTGGCCAGCTTGACCGTGGTGGTGAAATCATGACCCAGCGCCACCTTGAGCAGTGCGCCAGCCTGAGGGCTGTTGATCCTGGCCTGGATGGTGAGCTGCTCCGGCTGGGCCTGCTGCTTGGGCAGCACGAAATAGAGACCGCCCTGACCGCTCAGCTCGGTGCCTTGCTCGCTGGGCTTCTTGGCCCAGCCTTCGCTTGAGAGGAAGCGGCTCGGCTTGGTCAGGTTGAGTTCGTTGCCGGGCTGGTAGGTCATGCTGGAGTTGTGCTCCCAGAAACGGGTCTTGCCTTCCAGGTAATAGAGCTTGTAAGCCAGGCTCACGTTGGGGTGAGCGGCCAGATAGAGGGTATAAAGGTAGAAACCACTCAGTGCCAGGATGGCAGCCAGAAAACCGAACTTTTTGTAGGTCATATTACTCACTCGACGCCCGACAGATTGATAGGCAGATTTCGCGCATATGCTAATCCAATTGCAAAAAAAGCATAGTGGATCACAAAAATATATTTGCTCACATATTAACCCTCAATCACCCTGCTTACCAAGGGGCTTTGGGGTCGTTTGCTTCCTCTTCTTGATTGTGGCTTTTTCGGCGCCAACCTGTCTGCCGCCACCTGGGGCGCATCAGGCAAACGGCTGATATTGTGCTTTGTTGTGGCAGGATCTGTCGCCATTTCACCCAGGCAGAATTAAGATGGCCTGTCCCGTCGTCAAGGATGACCCATGAGACTCTTCTCTCTCTGTGTGCTCTGCTGTCTGCCCCTCCAACCGTTGTGGGCGCAATTGTTCTGCTCCTCCCCCCTTCGCGTCGGTTTCGATGACTGGCCCCCATACCACTATTACCAGCAAGAGGGAGCACGTCGGGAACTGCGTGGATTTGCGGTCGACTACCTCAATGCCGTGTCGAATCGGCTGGGGTGTCGTCTGGTCTATGTGGAGCGCCCCTGGAAGCGGGGGTTGCACGATCTTGAGCGGGGTCGGCTGGACATCGTGATGGAGGCGTATTTTGCTGATGAGAGGGCGCGTTATGCCTGGTTCTCCATCCCCTACAACCCGGGCCGGACATCGCTCTGGGTACGCAAATCCGGTACCGGTGAGGAGTCGGATCTGGCGAGTTGGCTGGCCCACGGGCATCGCCTCGGTGTGACCAGGGACTACTATTACGGCCCGGAAATCACCAAGGTTCTGCAGCGATACCGCAACCAGGTGAGCGAGGTCAACGATGTGCAAAACTATCGCAAGCTGCTGCTTGGGCGGATAGACGGTTTTCTCGGGGATAGTCTGGCCACGCCCTGGGGTCTGAAGAGAGAGGGGCTGTCGGATGCGGTCGTCCCCCACACCATGGCGATCCATGAGACGCCCACCTTTTTCATGTTGAGCAAGAAGACCCTGTCCGGGGAATTCGTAGCGCGGTTCAACGAGGCGATAGTGGCCGTCGGCGACAGCGGGGAGCAGGAACTCATCTGGCGTCGTTACACCTCCGTCCGCTAGCAAAGTCGCCAGCATTCACGCATCATGGGGGCCTGACCGTCGCGCCTGACAGGCCGAAATGAACCGATTTGAGGCAAGCGTGGTAAGAAGCATGGGTAAGAAGTATTGGTTGGCATTGGCGAATCTCATCTGGCTGGGCTGCTGGCCGGCCAGCATGGTTCATGCCAGCACGGAACAGGCGGTAGTGGCCAGTCCCAGCATCCAGCATGACTGGTATCAGAACGAGGTGGCCGAGCAGGCTCGTCATGAGCTTGAACAGCAGTTGCAGGAAGCGGTGCTGGCCCAGCTGCATCCGGATTTCTACCGCCTCTGGCAGCAGTTGCAAAAGACCCCGGCGGATCGGCGCGGTGCCCTCTACGATGAGGCCTTTGGCAAGCTGGCCCGGTTCCAGCAGGCCTGGCGAGGGATGGATCTGGTCGCGCGCGAACAGATGCAGACCCTCAAGCTGGATCTAAACCGCCCCCTGGCCCATGCCCCCCAGGGAGACAATCTGCTGGAGCAGGTCAGGCAACTCAGGCCACAGGTGGCGGAATACGACGCCGTGCGCGAAGAAGTGCGCAAGCTGCTGGCCATGCCCATGGCCAAGCACTGGCCCACCCTCTCCATGCCGACCCTGCGGGCCGGGGAGAGCTCGACCGAGCTCGGCCAGATCCGCTCCATCCTGAACGAACTGGGGGACAGTGCCCCGACTCATCAGGACAGCCTCTACGATCCCGAGACCGAACAGGCCATCAAGCAGTTCCAGCGCCGCCACGGCCTGACGGCCGACGGCATCATCGGCCGTCAGACCCGCAGCTGGCTCAATACCGGCCCCGAGGTGCGCGCCAGCCTGCTGGTACGCAACCTGTGGCGCCGTGATCTGGTGGATCACCTTGCCGGTCGCTATGTGCTGGTCAACATTCCGGACTACCGCCTGAGCGTGGTAGAGTCTGGCAGCGAGGTCTTCACCAGTCGGGTCATCGTCGGCAAGGAGCAGCGGGCCACCCCCATCCTCGCCAGCGAGATCCGCTCCATCGTGCTGAACCCGGCCTGGCACGTGCCGCGCTCCATCCTGAGCAAGGACATTCTACCCAAGCTCGGGCGCGATCCTGCCTACCTGGATCGCGAACAGTTCGAGGTGATCGACGGCGAGGGCAATCCGGTGCAGTTCAGCGAAGATGGCTGGCACCATGCGCTGGCCTCCGGTTTCCCTTACCGGTTGCGGCAAAAGCCGGGGGATCACAATGCCCTGGGTCGCTACAAGTTCTATCTGCCCAACAACGATGCCATCTATCTCCATTCCACCCCGCGCAAGGCGCTGTTCGAGCAGGGGGCCCGTGCCTTCAGCTCGGGTTGCATCCGGGTGGAACATGCCGACGATCTGGCAGAGCTGCTGCTGGCGGACTCCCGCTATCAGCCGGACAAGGTGGCCAGCATCCTGAAAGAGACCCAGACCAAGTGGCTGCCCCTGAGCAACCCTATCCCGGTGTTTACCGTCTACTGGAGCAGCTGGATTGATGAAGAGGGACGTCAGCAACTGCGCAACGATATCTACGGATTCGACAGAGTCAGCTATCAAAGCCGCTTGCTGTGATCCTCGCCACAGAGTGAAAAGCCCGGCCCGTGCCGGGCTTTTTCATGGGGGAATGGGGTTTGACAGCGCTTTTTCTGGCAGGTAGTTTCGGCCCTTGTATCAAATTCATTCACCTGTGTGACTTCACCATGAGATGGACGGACAACGGATGCTGGGACAAGAGATAAGCCGACGCCGTCTGCTGCTGGGGGCGGGTTGCCTGATGGGGACCAGCTTGCTGTCGTTCCCTGCGCTGGCGAGCCGCAGCACTTCGGGACGGGAACTGAGTTTCTTCAACCTCAATACCGGCGAGCGGGTACGCGCCAGTTATTGGGAAGATGGCCACTATTTGAGCGACGGGCTGGCGGAGCTCAACCATATTTTCCGTGACTACCGTCGCAACGAAGTGTTCAACATCGACAGAAAGCTGTTCGATCAGCTCTTTCTGCTGCAACACAAGTTGGGACGCCACGGCGAAATCCAGCTCATCTCGGGTTATCGCTCCCCGGCCACCAATCAGCAGAAGCGGCGCAAGAGTCGCGGCGTCGCCAAGCACAGCTACCACACCCTGGGGCAGGCGGTTGACGTGCGCATCCCCGGCGTGCAGCTGGCGCACCTGCGCAAGGCCGCCCTGAACCTCAAGGTGGGCGGTGTGGGTTATTACCCTTCCGACAACTTCGTGCACCTGGACACAGGCCCCGTTCGCAGCTGGTGAGTCGGGATTTCCTCAAGGGTTGAGTGCCGATTGTGTCTTTTTGCCGCTGGCATTGAGGGGAACCAAGCTGCTAGGCTCTGGACTCCAGCCAGAGGAGAGAAAGATGAAGCAGATTGTGATCGGGGGGCTCATCGCCCTGTTGTTGACTGGTTGCGGCAAGCTCAACCGCGAGAGCTACGACAAGCTGAAAGTCGGGATGAGCTATGCCGAAGCGAGTGCCATCCTCGGCAAGGCCGAGCGTTGCGACGATGCTCTCGGCACCACGAGCTGTGTCTGGGGAGGGGAAGGCAAGAATATCAAGGTGCGTTTCATCGCCGACAAGGCGACCTTCTTCAGCTCGGAAGGGATCAACTGACCCTTTCCTCTCTTGCCGATGCCCAACAAAAAAGCGCCGTATGGCGCTTTTTTGTTGCTCATTATCCGTGCAATATGGCCAGGAACTGGCGCGATCAATGGGTGGCGTACTGATAGTTGAAGGTGGGCAGTCCCCACTTGAAGCGTACCGCCAGGAGCCGCAGCACGAAGCCGATGCCGATGGCACCGAAAGCGGCCCAGTCGTTGGGCAGCCCATGGTGCAGCGCAAAGCAGTAGAGCGCTGCGGTGATGAGCGAGACGGCAGCATAGAGCTCGCGCTTGAACACCAGCGGGATACGCTGGCACAGCAAGTCCCGCAGCACCCCCCCGAACACGCCGGTCACCACGGCCATGATGCAGGCGATGCCGGCCCCGTGGCCCATCTCGAGCGCCCGGGCAGCCCCGAAGATGGAGAAGACCACGAGCCCCAGGGCATCGAGCGCCAGGAACAGCTTGCCAAGGTAGCGCATCAGCGGGGCCGAGATGACCCCGGCCATGGCGGCGCCCGCCACCAGCAGCACGTATTCGGGGTGCTCGACCCAGAGCAGGGGATAGTGGCCCAGCAGCACATCCCGAATGGTACCGCCACCGATGGCCGTCGCCGAGGCGATGATCACGACGCCAAACAGATCCATCCGTCGCCGACCCGCTGCCAGCGCGCCAGTCATCCCTTCGGCCACCAGGCCGAGCAAGAAGAGTGCATGTAACATGAGATATCCCAGGGTGCGAGAAAGCCCCGCATCCTAACAATCCTGCGCTGGGGCGACAAGCTATCTTGGTTATGCATTAGATTAAGTAATGAAAAGGGGGCTTTCGCCCCCTCTTTTGATCATGATGACGCGGTTCAGCGTCCAAGTTGCTCGCTGCGGTATTGGTCCACCCACATGGCGGTGGCGCCACAGATGGCCACCGGCATCACGAAGAGATTCACCACCGGGATGGCGGAGAAGAGGGTCACCAAGGCGCCGAAGCTCAGGCACTTTCCACGACGCTGCTTGAGGGCGTCGCGCATGGTGATGAAGCCGATCTTGTGGTTGTCGAACGGATAATCGACATACTGGATCGCCATCATCCAGGCGCTGAGCAGGAACCAGAGCACGGGTGCCAGGGTCTGGCCCACTACCGGGATCAGGAAGAGGATCAGGCAGCCGATGGCCTTGGGCAGATAGTATTTCAGCTTGGTCCATTCGCGGCCGAAGGTACGGGGCACATCTTTCACCACATCCAGCATGCCGGTGTCATTCATGGCTTCACCGGTGAGGATCTGTTCCACCTTCTCTGCCAGCAGGCCGTTGAAAGGGGCTGCTATCCAGTTGGCCACCGAACTGAAGATGAAGGAGAAGACCACCAGTATGGTGATGAGGGCGATGGGCCAGAGCAGGTAATCAAGCCAGGAGAGCCAGCTCGGGATCTGCTGGTGCAGCCAGGCGAACAGGCCGTCCAGTTGTAGCAACAGGGCGTAGAAGGCACCGGCAAAGAGCACGAAGTTGACCAGCAGGGGGATCAGCACGAAGGTGCGGATGCCGGGCTGGCGGATGAGTGAGAAGCCGCGCAGGAAGTAGTCTGCACCGCTGACCGAATCTTTGACCATGTGGGGTGATTGGCTCATGTGAGCTCCATCAGTGAATGGGGAAAGTGCCAGCATATTACAAACAAGCCTTTGATTTGGTAAAGTCGCCTGCCCGCCTCCTCTTTATTTCGTTACCCACATAGGCCGCCATGCGTCTGAAATTGATCAAACTCGCCGGTTTCAAGTCGTTTGTCGAGCCGACCCGCATCGAACTCAACGCCGACATGACCGCCGTGGTGGGCCCCAACGGCTGCGGCAAATCCAACGTCATCGACGCCGTGCGCTGGGTGCTGGGGGAGAGCTCCGCCCGCCATCTGCGCGGCGAGAACATGACCGACGTCATCTTCAACGGCTCCATCAACCGCAGCGCCCATGGCCGCGCCTCGGTGGAGCTGGTGTTCGACAATCCCCACAACCGGGTACCCGGCGAGTTCGGCCGCTTTACCGAGATCTCGGTGCGCCGCGAAGTGCTGCGCGACGGCTCCAACCACTACCAGATCAACGGCCAGAAGTGCCGCCGCAAGGACGTGACCGACCTCTTCCTCGGCACCGGCCTTGGGCCCCGCAGTTACGCCATCATCGAACAGGGCACCGTCAGCCGGCTGGTGGAGTCCCGCCCCGCCGATCTCAAGCTGTTCATGGAAGAGGCCGCCGGGGTCTCCCGCTACAAGGAGCGGCGCCGGGAGACCGAGCAGCGTATCCGCCATACCCAGGAGAACCTGGAGCGCCTTGGCGATATCCGCGGCGAACTGGGCTCACGCCTCGAGCATCTCAAGGCCCAGGCCGAGACCGCGGAGCGCTACAAGCAGCTCAAGAGTCGATCACGTGCCGCTCGTGCGGAGCTGATCGGCTCGGAACTGTGGGCGCTGGAGACACGTCTTGGCGAAGCCAAGACCGAACTGGCCCAGACCGAGCAGGCGCTGGCGGCACTCGATGCCAAGCGCACCGCCGACGAGGGGCGCCACGTCACCCTGTCGGTGGCCCGCCAGGAGGCGCAGGCCGAGCAGGCGAGCCGCCAGCAACAGATTTTTCTCGGCGGGCAGGCCATCGCTCGCCTCGAGCAGCAGCAACTGCACCAGAGCGAGCTGGGCCGCGACTGGCAGGCGAGGCGACAGGCCCTCGGCGAGCGTATCGAGGGGCTCAAGGCCCAGCTGGCCGGCCAGCTAGAGCAACTGGGCGAGAGCACGTTGCAGGGGGAGGTGGCGTCGGCGCGCCTCGAGCAGTGTGAGCAGTTGCTTACCGACCAGCAGAGCGTGCGGGCGGCGGCGGGCGATCGGCTCGAGCAGGCGCGCCAGCGTCAGCAGCAGTGGCAGCAGCAGCTGGGCCAGTTGCAGGGGCGGCTCAACCAGACCCGCGCCGAGGTGAATGGCCTGCAGGAGCTGCAGGCCAAGACCCGGCTTGCCCGCCTCAAGCTGGAAGACGAACAGGCCGGGCCCCTTGGCGGGGAGGGGGAGAACCTGCAACCGGCGCTCGATGCCCTGGCGGCGGAACTCTCGCTCTCCCGCGCCCGCCATGAGGAAGCCGATGTGGCGTGGCAGGCCGGCGTGTCGTGCCATGAAGCACTCAAGGCAGAGCAGGGTCGCCAGCAGGGCCTGCTGCGCGAGCTGGAGGCGCGCCTCGCCACCCTGGATCAGATCCTGGGGGAGCAGATGGCGGGTGCGACCCTGGCGGATCGGTTGCAGGTTCCCCCCGAGTGGGCCCGGGGGCTGGACAAGGTGCTCGGCCGCTGGCTCACCGCAATCCCGGCGGACGAGTGCAACCTGGCGCAACCTGGACTCTGGATTGGCCCGGCCCAGCCAGCCAGGGCCGGTACCCTGGCGGCGCAACTGGGGGGCGAGCACATTCCGGCTTTCCTCAATGCCATCTGGCTGGCAGAGAGCAGGGAGGAGGCGCTGTCCCGCCTGCACAGCCTCTCTGCCGGTGAGTCGCTGCTCACTCCCGCTGGCGACTGGTTCGGCCCCAACTGGGCGGATCTGGGGGAGGGCATGGCCCTCGGTACCCTGGCGCTGCTCGGTGAGCGTGAGCGGCTGCACACCGAGCTGGCCGCGGGTCGGGAGGCGCTGCACAGACTCGACGAGCAGCTTGTCGCCGCCGATGCAGCGCGGGCCCAGCTGCACAGCGCCCATGAGCTGGCTCAGCGCACCCTGCGCGAGCAGGAGCTGCGGTGGCAACAACTGCGCGAAGCCTGGAGTCTGCGCGAGGGGCAGCGCCAGGAGCGCTTGCAGCGCCTGGGCCAGCTTGGGGAAGAGCTGGCCCGGCTCGATAAGGAGCAGGCTGAGGAGGCGCAGCGGCTGGCGTCGGCCGGGGAGAGGCTTGAGCAGGATGAAGCGGCCCTTGGCGAGCAGCAGGAGCAGGGGGAGGTACTCGCCGAGGCGCTGCTGCTCGCCCAGGAGCAGGTGAGCGGGGCGGAGCGGGCGCTGGAAGAGGTGCGCCTTCGCCGGGAGCAGCAGCAGGCGGCCTGCCAGCGGTTGCAACTGGAGCAGCAGAACCAGCGCCAGCTCATCACGCTGCGCGAGCAGGAGCTGGCCCGTCTCGGCCTGGAGCTGGCGGAACTCAAGGAGCCAGGGGCCGCTCCGAGTCAGGATCTGTCGCCCCTGCTGGTCGAACAGCGCAATCTTGAGGCGCAGCAACTGACCTGTCACCAGCGGCTCGCAGAGCTGGATCGTCAGCTGACCGAGCTGGAGCAGGCCAGAAGCGCAGATCACAAGCAGCTGGTGAAAATTCAGGAGAAGCTGGCGACTTTGCGGCTCGAGCGCGAGCGCAACCTGACGCGCAGGCAGGGATTGCACGAGCAGTTCGAAGAGCTGGGCGTTCGCTTGGTGGACCTCGATCAGGCTGTGCTGATTGCCGCTGATCGCGGCAAGCTGCGCCAGGAGATCCAGACGCTGGAGGCGCAGGTGGAGGCGCTTGGCGCCATCAACCTGGCGGCACTGGAGGAGTATGAGGAGGCGAAAACCCGTTCAAGCTACCTGGAAAATCAGTGCCAGGATCTGGAGCAGGCCCTCGACACCTTGAGCCAAGCCATTAAAAGAATTGATAAAGAAACACAAATACGCTTCCGCGACACTTTCGATAAGGTCAATGAAGATTTAAAATCCCTGTTCCCAAAAGTGTTCGGGGGGGGCAGTGCCTGGCTTGAGCTGACCTCGGATGATCTTTTGGAGGCCGGAGTGAGCATCATGGCAAGACCTCCGGGCAAGAAGAATGCTACCATTGCCCTGCTTTCCGGGGGGGAGAAGGCGCTAACCGCCCTTGCGCTGGTTTTTGCCATCTTCAGACTCAATCCAGCACCATTTTGTCTGCTGGATGAGGTGGATGCACCGCTCGATGAAGTGAACGTCGGTCGCTTCTGTTCTCTTGTCAAAGAGATGTCGAGCACAGTACAGTTCGTTTACATCAGTCATAATAAGGTCTCCATGGAGATGGCCGAGCAGCTGGTTGGCGTCACGATGCAAGAGCCCGGGGTTTCGCGCATAGTGTCGGTCGATATCGGTGAAGCCGTCGCTTTGGCTGAGCAAAACTAGAAAGAGAAGCAGCTAATGCAGGAATTGCGTTACATCTTGGTTGCCCTGGGCGGTATTGCCATCGCGGCATTGCTCATTCACGGGTTGTGGAGCAACAGAAAGAATCGTCAGGCACCGATCAAGGAGAAACCCCTGGGTCGGATGGAGTCCAAGTCCCGTGAGCGTGACAACGACGCCTTCGACAGCGATGGCATCGGTCAGGTGCGTGTGGTGAGCGGTGGCCGTCGTGCCGAGCCCAAACTGCGCAGCGACGAGGCCCGTCAGCCCGAACCCCGCCGTGTCGCCCCCGTTCCCGCCTTCGATGATGAAGATGACGACGCCGATCTGCCGCCTCCCGTGGTGCGCAAGCCTGCCGCTCGCCCTGTCCCCCCTCAGCCTGTGTATGAGGAAGAAGAGGACTATGACGAGCCGGTTGCCGCCCCTGTTGAAGAGGCCCCTGCCGCGCCGGTGCGCAAACCTGCACAGGTGATCCGCCGTACGCCGGTACACCGTTCCCGTCCGCAGCGCGAGCCCATGATGCAGCCGCTGGACGAAGAGCCGCTGGTGGAGCCGGCCTATGCCCAGGCGCCGACCTTCGGTGCACGCGAGCCGGCACCGGTTGCCCAGCAGGCTCCCCGCTACGCCCAGCCGGCTTATGAAGAGCCCGCTTACGATGACGAGCCAGCCTATGAAGAGCCGGTTCACGCAGCCGAGCCAGAACCCGCCCCGGCCCCGGTTGAGAAGATCTGGCAGGATGTCTATGTCATCAACCTGATGGCCCGTCCCGGCCACGATCTGCAAGGTGCGACCCTGCTCTCTTCCCTGCTGGCGTTGGGCTTCAAGTTTGGCGAGATGGACATCTTCCACCGTCACGAAGATCTGGGCGGCAAGGGTGAAGTGCTCTTCTCCATGATCAACATGGTCAAGCCGGGTACCTTCAACCCCTATCGCATGGAGCAGTTCAGCACCCCGGGTGTGTCCCTCTTCATGCAACTGCCCCTTCGCAGCAATGCCGCCTTCGCCTTCGAGCACATGTTGCAGGCCGCGGATCAGCTGGCGAGCGATCTCGATGCCATGCTGACCGACGCCTCGCGCAGTCCCCTCAGCGACGACGACATCGCCCGCTACCGTCACGAGCTGGCGGCCTACGAGGCCAGCCGCGACTGATGCGCCATGGGGCTTGAACAATGAAAAGTGCGGTACCCCGGTGCCGCATTTTTGTTTCTGCCCCAGACTGAATGTTCCATCACACTTCGAGACTTTTTCATGAGCGATATCCTCTCCCGCCACCGTCAACTGTGTGAGCTGCTGACCGAGTACGGCCATCAGTACTATGTGCTGGACAACCCCACGGTGCCGGACGCCGAATACGATCGCCTGATGCGCGAGCTCATCGCGCTGGAGGCCGAGCATCCCGAGCTGAAAACCCCGGCCTCGCCGAGCGTGCGGGTGGGGGGCCAGCCGCTGACCGCCTTCAAGCAGGTACGCCACGAGATCCCCATGCTGAGTCTGGACAACGTCTTCAGCAGCGAGGAGTTGCAGGCGTTCGAGCAACGCATGAGTGATCGCCTCAAGCGGGAGGTGACTTTCACCTTCTGTTGCGAACCCAAGCTCGACGGTCTGGCGGTGAGCCTGCTCTACGTGGATGGCCAGCTGGTACAGGCCGCCACTCGCGGGGACGGTACCACGGGGGAGGAGATCACCGAGAACGTGCGCACCATCAAGGCCATTCCCCTGACTCTGCGCGGCCAGGGGTGGCCTGCGCGGCTGGAGGTGCGTGGGGAGGTCTTCATGCCCAAGGCGGGGTTCGAGGCGATGAACCGCGATGCGCTGGCGGCGGGGGAGAAGGTGTTCGTCAACCCGCGCAACGCCGCTGCCGGCAGCCTGCGCCAGCTCGATTCACGCATCACCGCCAGCCGCCCCCTCAGCTTCTATGCCTACGGCGTGGGAGTCGGTGGCGACGAGCTGGGGGATTCCCACTTCGGTCGCCTCAATCAGCTCAAGGCCTGGGGTCTGCCGCTCAGCCCCGAGGTGAAGCTCAAAGAGGGGGCCGCCGGCTGCCAGGCGTTTCACGATGATATCCTGGCGCGTCGCGGGGATCTCCCCTACGAGATCGACGGCGTGGTCTACAAAGTGGATGACATCGCCCTGCAAGGGGAGCTCGGTTTCGTGGCCCGCGCGCCGCGCTGGGCCACCGCCCACAAGTTCCCGGCAGAAGAGGAGATGACGGCGCTTGAGAACGTCGAGTTCCAGGTGGGCCGCACCGGTGCCATCACCCCGGTGGCCAAGCTCAAGCCGGTGTTTGTCGGCGGCGTCACCGTTTCCAACGCTACCCTGCACAATGCGGACGAGATCGCGCGCCTTGGCGTGATGATCGGCGACACCGTGATCGTGCGCCGTGCCGGGGATGTGATCCCCCAGGTCGTGGCTGTGGTGGAGGCGCAGCGCCCGGCCGATGCCCGCGAAATCCTCTTCCCCACCCAGTGCCCGGTGTGCGGCTCGGCGGTGGAGCGGCTGGAAGGGGAGGCCGTGGCCCGCTGTTCCGGCGGTCTCTTCTGCGAGGCCCAGCGGGCGGCCGCCATCAAGCACTTCGCGGCGCGTCGCGCCATGGATGTGGATGGCCTTGGCGACAAGATAGTGGAGCAGCTGGTGGACAAGGGGCTGGTGAAGACCCCGGCAGACCTGTTCAGCCTCAACGCCATCCAGCTGGCCGGGCTTGAGCGGATGGGGCAAAAATCGGCCCTCAACCTGGTGGCGGCCATCGATGCCGCCCGCAGCACCACCCTGCCCCGCTTCCTGTTTGCCCTGGGGATCCGCGAAGTAGGGGAGGCGACCGCCTTGAACCTCGCCAACCACTTCCTCACCCTGGATGCCCTGCGCGCCGCCTCGGTGGAGCAGTTGCTGGAAGTGGCCGACGTGGGAGACATAGTGGCCAAGCACGTCTACTACTTCCTGCGCCAGACCCACAACATCGAAGTGCTCGACGCCCTGCTGGCCGCCGGTATCCACTGGCCGGCCATCGAGAAGAAAGAGGCAAGCGATCAGCCCTTTGCCGGCAAGACCTTCGTGCTGACCGGCACCCTCACCGCCTTGTCCCGCAACGACGCCAAGGCGGCGCTGCAGGCCCTGGGGGCCAAGGTGGCGGGCTCGGTGTCGGCCAAGACCGACGTGCTGGTGGCGGGGGAGGCGGCAGGCTCCAAGCTCGCCAAGGCCCAGGAGCTGGGGATCACCATCTGGACCGAAGCCGAGTTGCAGGCGGCCATTCAGCCCTGAGGATGCACGTTTGAGCAGACAAACCCGGCCCATTGGCCGGGTTTGTCGTTGGTGGGCTCACTCGACGTAACTCACCTTGTCCTGCCAGGCATCGGGAGCCGTCAGGTGCCAGCGTGCCAGTTCGCTCTTGCTGAACAGGTATTCCCCGCGGGATGCTGCGCGGGGGGAGAGGGCGCCGGGCGCCGTGCCCGAGAGGATGGCATTGGCCAGTTCGGCGGCTCTCTCTCCCTGACTGTGGCCGTCGAGCACCAGGCCGCCGATGGTGGCTCCCCTGCCCACCGCAAAGGCCCAGAAGCAGAACAGTGGCACCGGGCTGTTGGCGCTGGTCCATGCCAGCACTTGCTGCTCGCTCACATGCTGGCCCTGCGCGTCGGTGAGAGTGTGGTAGAGGCCGAGGAAGAGCGCCTGATAGCCATTTTCCCGGCTGGCGAGCACTGCCTCCTGCCAGCGTCCGTAGTCGGTGAACTGGCGGCTGCTGACCCGGGTTTGGCCGATCGTCAGCTCGCCTCGCCCCTTGAACTCGTGGGCGACGGCGGTGCGGGACACCTCGCTTTCGTCAAACAGCACCAGGGCACGCTCCAGCCCTCCCATCAACTGACTCATCTCGCTGATGCTGCGCTTGAGCAGGGGGCGTTCCAGGACGCCGGTGATCAGGGGGTGGCCGACCAGCCCCTTGGGGCGCGGATTCTCGTTCATCCCGAGAAACACCACGGGTGTTCCCCGGGCGGCGATGGGTCGGGCGAGGGCGTTGATGGCGTTGTCATCCCCCAGGATCACCAGCGCCGGCTGGTGGGTCCGGTAGGCGGCCATTCCCTTGGCGAGCAGTTCGTCACGGGTCTGGCCGGGCTGGCGCTTGGTGTCCAGATAGAGATAGCCGAGGTGATGCGCCTGCTTGAGGTGTTTCTCGAGGCCGGCACTGTAGCTCTGATCCCACTGGTTGCTCTGGTGATAGCTGCTGATCACCAGGATCTCGGCGGCCAGCAGCGGGAGGGAGAGGAGGGAGAGCAGGAGCAAGACCTTGGTCACGTGTGTTTTCCGCAAGGGAGAGACTGTTCCCCAGTATGTGCTCTCCCGCTCTCTGGCGCCTCGGTCAATTGTTGTCGGAAGGCGTGCCCCTCTCTTTTTATCCCTTGCCGGGCGGGAGCCCGCATCCCGTCTGGGGTGAGCAAAAAGAGCGCCTTTTGGCGCTGGTCGTGAACTGCCCCACTCCTTCCAAAACCTGTTCTGGATCAAGAAACAGGGTACCGCTTTGGTGCCTAATAGACCCCACATATAGGGGTAAGCATAAAAAAAAACACCCATATATAGTGTCATAAAGCTGTGCATAAGTGGTCGCCCTCTCAGTGTCAGCCCAGGTGTTTCAAGCCTTGGCTGACCTTGTTTGCGCCGGGGACGGGCGTGGAGAAGGGGACTCAACGAGGGTGAGCCGAGGGTGGCCACCAGGTCTTTCAATACGGGGAAAATCGATGAAACCGGTAGTGATCAAACGCGATGGATGTCGTGCACCATTCAATGGCCAACTGATCCGCGATGCGGTCAGCCGGGCGGCGGCAGCGGTCAATCAGGCCAGTCCGGCGTTGGCAGAGCGCATTGCCGCCGCCGTCAGCCAGGAGCTGGAGGGGCGAGGGGAGGTAGACATCCACGAGATCCAGAACCGGGTCGAGAACCACCTGATGGCCTCCGACGACAAGGCCATCGCCCGTGCCTACATCGAATACCGTCACGACCGGGATCAGGCCCGCGAGGCCCGGGGTCGCCTGGCCCAGGAGATCCGCGGCCTGGTGGAGCAGACCAACGCGGCCCTGCTCAACGAGAACGCCAACAAGGACTCCAAGGTGATCCCGACCCAGCGTGACCTGCTGGCGGGCATCGTCGCCAAGCATTACGCCATCAGTCACATGCTGCCCCGTGACGTGGTGCAGGCCCACGAGAGCGGCGACCTGCACTTCCACGATCTCGACTACTCCCCCTTCTTCCCCATGTTCAACTGCATGCTGATCGATCTGCAGGGGATGCTGACCCACGGCTTCAAGATGGGCAACGCGGAGATAGACACTCCCAAATCCATCAGCACCGCCACCGCGGTGACCGCCCAGATCATCGCCCAGGTGGCGAGCCATATCTATGGCGGCACCACCATCAACCGCATCGACGAAGTGCTGGCACCCTATGTGACCATCAGCTGGCACAAGCACCGGGAGGTGGCCGAGGAGTGGGGGATCCGGGACGTGGATGCCTATGCCATGGCCCGCACCGAGAAGGAGTGCCACGACGCCTTCCAGTCCCTCGAATACGAGGTCAATACCCTGCACACCGCCAACGGTCAGACGCCGTTCGTCACCTTCGGCTTTGGCCTGGGGGACAGTTGGGAATCGCGCCTCATCCAGCGCGCCATCCTTGGAAACCGCATCGCCGGCCTTGGCAAGAACAGGAAGACCGCCGTCTTCCCGAAACTGGTGTTCGCCATCAAGGATGGCCTGAACCACAAGCAGGGGGATCCCAACTACGACATCAAGCAGCTGGCGCTGGAGTGCGCCTCCAAGCGGATGTACCCGGACATCCTCAACCACGACCAGGTGGTCAAGGTGACCGGCTCCTTCAAGACCCCCATGGGGTGCCGCTCCTTCCTCGGTGCCTACGAAGAGAATGGCGAGCTGGTCCACGAAGGGCGCAACAACTTAGGTGTTGTGAGCCTCAACCTGCCGCGCATTGCCCTGAAATCCCGCGATGAAGCGGACTTCTGGGACAAGCTGGACGCCGCCCTGCGGGTGGCCAAGACAGCGCTCATGTACCGCATCAAGCGCCTGGACGGGGTCAAGGCCCGGGTCGCCCCCATCCTCTACATGGAGGGGGCCTGCGGGGTGCGCCTCAAGGCCGATGACAACATCAGCGAGATCTTCAAACATGGCCGCGCCTCCATTTCGCTGGGTTACATCGGGGTACACGAGACCATCAACGCCCTCTATGGCACAGACGTCCACCTGTTCGACAGCGAGACCCTGCGCCAGAAGGCCATCGCCATCATCGCGCGGCTCAAGGCGGCCACCGACGAGTGGAAGGAGGAGACCGGCTACGGCTTCAGCCTCTACTCCACCCCGAGCGAGAACCTCTGCACCCGTTTCTGCCGCATCGACGCCAAGGAGTTTGGCGTGGTGGCCGGGGTGACCGACAAGGGCTACTACACCAACAGCTTCCACCTGGACGTGGAGAAGCAGGTGAACCCCTACGACAAGCTGGACTTCGAGGCGCCCTATCCGCCCATCGCCAGCGGCGGCTTCATCTGCTACGGCGAGTACCCCAACATCCAGCACAACCTGGAGGCGTTGGAGAACGTCTGGGACTACAGCTATGACAAGGTGCCCTACTACGGCACCAACACCCCCATCGACGAGTGCTACGACTGCGGCTTCACCGGCGAGTTCGAGTGCACCTCCAAGGGCTTCACCTGCCCGCGTTGCGGCAACCACGACCCGGCCAAGGTGTCGGTGACCCGCCGGGTGTGCGGCTATCTCGGCAGCCCGGATGCGCGCCCCTTCAACGCGGGCAAGCAGGAAGAGGTGAAGCGCCGCGTCAAGCATATGTAAGCGAGCAGACCCCACCCCAGCCCTCCCCTTGGCAGGGGGGCAAAGAAGCTCCTCCCCCTTTCGAAGGGGGAGGTTGGGAGGGGGTTGGCCGTTAACCCAGAGAACTCGAATGCACTACCACCAGTACTACCCGGTCGATGTGATCAACGGCCCCGGCACCCGCGCCACCCTGTTCGTGTCGGGTTGCGAGCACCAGTGCCCCGGTTGCTACAACCAGAGCACCTGGCGGCTCGATGGGGGCAAGCCGTTCGATGAGGCGATGAGCGATCGCATCATTCACGATCTCAACGACAGCCGCATCAAGCGGCGCGGACTGTCGCTCTCCGGCGGCGATCCGCTCCACCCCGCCAACGTGCCGCATGTGCTGGCGCTGGTGAAGCGGGTGCGAACCGAGTGCCCCGGCAAGGACATCTGGTGCTGGACCGGCTATCTGCTGGCCGATCTCAGCCCGGCCCAGCGGGAGCTGGTGGCCTTGCTGGACGTGCTGGTGGATGGCAGGTTCGAGAAGGCCCTGGCGGATCCCGGTCTGCTCTGGCGTGGCAGCCGCAATCAGATGGTTCACGACCTCAACGCCTGGCGGAAAGGAGGAGAGCGGATCCCCTGTCTGGTTTGCAGTTGAGGCCTTGGGTGTTTATGGTTAGGCCAACCCCAAGCGCTGTTTACACGAGGAATCCCGATGAACAATCTGCTCAAGATCCTGCTGGCCATCTTTCTCCCCCCGGTCTGCGCCTTTATCCAGGTAGGCTTCAGCCTCCATTTCCTCATCAACATAGTGCTGACCCTGCTGGGCGGTCTGCCCGGCATGGTACATGCCCTCTGGCTGGTGGTAAGCGACAAGCGCGCCTGAGCCGTGAGAGATCACAAGGCCAGCCCTCCGGGGTTGGCTTTTTTTTTTGCCTGCCAGATGGGGGCTTCCCGGATGAGCCCCTTTGCCTGACACTGGCGCGTCGCTCATGGAGTCGAGCGATACAACGAAGAGGGAATGTCAGTGCGTGTGAAAGGGTTGTTGCTGTGGGCCGCCCTGGCCCTGCTCGGGGGCTGTGCCAGCCCCACCGCCAAGCTGAATCGGCCTCCGGTGGATGTCACCTGGGAAACGCTGCCCGAATACTGGGTGTTGGTGGGGGATGCCATCACTTTTAACCCGGTCGGGGGGCTGCCGGCGAAGAGGCCGGTCAAGGGGTATGTGACCCTTCGCTACCTCATCGATTCCAATGGCACGTTGTTCAGCCCAGAGGTACTGGAGTCCCAGCCCCCCGGCGTGCTGGATCTCATCGCCATCTCCGGGCTGGCGCAGCTGCGCTACCGGCCATCGGAGCAGAATCAGCAAGCCATTCCGGCTCGGGTTGTGGCCCGATTCGAAGTGGAAGTGAAATGACAAACACCCCGGCCAGGCCGGGGTGTTTCGTGTGGGCGGTGTGCCATGACGGCGCGGATCACTGCTCCTTGCAGTCGTTGTAGCGGCTCTGCCACTCCCCGGCGTCATCGCGCATCTCGACGAACCCCTCCTTGCCCTTGTTCCACCAGACCACCTCGTGATCGTCGGTATAGCGTGCACCGGAGGCGGAAACCGCCTGGGGCAGGGTGTAATCCTTGCCATCGGGGAGGGAGAGCTTGACGAAGTTCAGGCTCTCGTCCGAGAGGGAGAAGTAGCGAACCTGCACTTTCTGGTTCTGTTCACACAGATAGGTGACGGGATCGCCGCCGGTCACTCCCAGCTTGCCGCTGCCCAGATCGCAGCCGCCGAGCAGGGTGATGGCGCCCGCCCCCAGTAGAAAGAGCTTGGCGTATTTCATGTTTGATCCTCACAACGGTGTCATATGGCCTTGAGCCTAACAGGATGAGGCACAACTGCAACCTCGTGGCGGGAGCCCTGCGTCGGGATGCGTCCGTCTCCCTCCGGTCCGTGGAGCAGGCAAAAAAACGCCCCGGCAGGCAAGCGGGGCGAAAGGGAGCCGTCCAATGGCTGCAGAAAAGGGTCAGTGGCCGAACCGTGTCGCCTCGAAGCGATTGAGCAGCCGGTGGATGAGGTAGCAGGCGAGCAGGGTGACCACGATGGCAAAGAGGATGCTGCTCACCCGATAGAGGGCGCTGAACACCAGGTCGTTGCCCGGGGTCAGGTACTGGCCGAACAGGATGCCGAGGGTGGTGAGGGCACCGAAGCCGACTCCGGAGCCGCTCGCCTCCTTCACATGGGCATAGCTGAACAGCATGGCGCCGAGCCAGAGCACCGGGGTCACCAGCAGCAGCAAGCCGGACCAGTCATAGAGCACCAGCTGCCCCAGGATGCCGAAACTCACCCCCAGCAGGGTGCCCATGGCCCGCTTGCGGGCATAGTCCAGGGCGCCGTTCCAGTGCATGGGGAAGAGCAGCAGCAGGGTGGTGGCCTGGGCGGACATGGAGTCGCGCAGATCGAAGATCTGGAACACCAGGAACGAGAAGGTCGCGATGGACGCCCCCAGCAGGGCTTCGTGTCGCATCCGGTGCGGCGCCTTGGGGGAGGGGGCCGGCCTGGGGCGCTCCTCCACGTCCGGAATGAGGGCCGTCATCAGATAGGCGATGAGCACCGACAGGACGCTGGCCCAGAGGTTGCTGAAGATGAGGTCGTTCAGATCAATCCCGGGGTAGCTGGCAAAGTGCAGCATGATGCTGAGGCTGAGCACCCCGTTGGCACCGAACAGGAACAGGCTGCCCCGGGACATGGCGGCGAAACGGTAGAGGAAGAGCAAAAAGACCAGGGGAGTCATGAGCCCCGGGTGGCCGCCAAACAGGCCGCCGAGCAGCCCCACTTCCAGACCGCACATGGCGGCGGAGGCGATGAGCTGGCGGGCGGCGTGACCGTTCATCACCGGCACCAGGCCGAGCAGCAGCACCGGGGTGACGGTGAAGAAGACCCCGTTGCTCCAGCCGAAGATCTTGCACAGCACAAACCCCAGGGTACAGCCAAAGGCGATGCGCAGACACTGGCGCAGTTCGTTGGGGGTGAGGGGTCTGTGCCACAGGTTCATGGTCGTCATCTCAATAGATGTAGTGCAGCAGGCTGAGCAGACGGATCTGGCCGCGGGCCAGCAGCCCGGTCAGGGTGTTGTCCGGCAGCAGCTGCACCGTGGCGCGGGCCCCGGCCGGCAGGTGGGCGGGCAGTTGCTCCAGGGTCAGGTGCAGGCGCAGGCGCTGGGCATCCCGCACCCAGCGATCGGACTCGACAGGGTTCGCAAGCTGGCCGTTGGCGTCAAACTGGCCGGCGCTGACCCCGGCATCCAGGCTGGCGACGCGGGCCGGATAGAGGCGACCGGGCTCGCCGTCGAAGGCGACGAGGGCCTGACTGCCGGCGCTGACGTGGCGCAGGCTCTTCTCGCGAAAATCGGCGATCACGTCCACCTGCTCGGAGACCAGGGCCAGCAGGGGGGAGCCTGCATTGGCCACGCTGCCAGGCTTGAGCTGCAGGTTGGTGATGATGCCGTCCTGGCTCGCATGAACCCGGCTGTAGGCGAGGTTGAGCTCGGCCTGGGCGAGGCGGTTGCGGGCCTGGCGCAGCAGCAGGTTGTCTTCCCCTGGCAAGCCGCGGTTGACGCGGGCCTGCTCTACCCGGGCCTGGCTGCCTAGCAGGTTGGCACGGGCGGTGCGGGCGGCGCTGTCGGCGTCATCTTTCTGCTGTTCAGAGACCATGTGACGGCGGTAGAGGGCGTCGATGCGCGCCGCTTCCCGCTGTTTTTGGTCGGCCTGGGTGCGCAGCGAGCTGTACTCCGCCTCGTAGGCGGTCAGGGTCGCGTCCAGCTGGCGGTTCTGCTGCCTGGCCTGATCCAGGGCGAGCCTGGCCTGATCCACGGCGAGCTGGAAGGGCTCCGGGTCGAGGGCGAACAGCAGATCCCCCTGCTTGACGTGCTGGTTGTTGGCGACGGCGACTTCGACCACCTTGCCGCTGACCTGGGGGGCCATCCGGGTGACGACCCGGGTGGCCATGGCCTGGGGGGTCAGGGGCATCTTGATGTCGGCCAGCAGAAAGTAGCCAAACACCAGGACGAAGCAGGCGATGGCCCACTTTATCCAGCGCTTGAATTGTTGATCCGGTGTCATCTTATTCTCTCTCTTCGTGCTGTGCGGCTATCTTGCCGAGGGCGTTGGCGGAGATGCGGTGCACAATGTCTTCAAACTGGGCCAGCTCCTGCTGGCTGATGCCGGTGAGCAGCTCCCGGCGCACGGCGATGATGCGGCCCTCGATCTGATCGAGCAGTGCCTTGCCCGCCGGGGTCAGGGTGACGATGCGGGCCCGCTTGTCCTGGCTGCAGCAATGGCGCTCGATCAGCCCCTGCTCCTCGAGCTGACCCAGGGTCCGCATCAGGGAGGGGAGCTCTATCTCCAGGGCCTCGGCCAGGGTCTTCTGGCTGAGGTGGCCGCCGAGGCGGCTGAGTTTCCACAGGGCGGTCCAGCGAGGATGGGTGAGCCCCAGAGGTGCCAGCTCGAGATCGGCCACGGTGCGCCAGAGCCGGTGCAATCGCCCCAGCTGCTCGGCGAGGGAGAGTTCTCGCAACATCTCCAGATCCTTTTTCATGACGGGCACCTCAATTACTTAGCTTGCGAAGCATTATATTTATTTCGCAGGCTAAGTAAATAGTGTGATACAGCTCACGTTCAGGTTTTTTGCCCGGGCCGTGGTGTTTAAGTTTTTATATGGCTTTGCGGGCCAGCTAACCGACAACGGCCGGAGGAGGCGTTAGAGTGGCCACCTTTGAGGTGCGCCAGGCTGGCCATTGACCCGGCCGGGGGACACCCTCACCCTGGGCTTCCCCGTCCGCTGCAAGGTTGAACGATGAAACTGCGCCACCAGCTAGTCACCCTCTCGCTTGGCTTGTCACTGCTGCTGATCCTGATCCTGGGCTGTCTGCTCGCCCTCTTCATGCGCCACCTGCTGGAGAACAACCTGAAGGAGAAGGGGAGCGATCTGGCCCGGGTGCTGGCGGCAGACAGTCGGGTGGTCCGGGCCCTGGAGAAGGGGAGCGATCCCGGGCTGCGGGATTATGTGCAGGGGATCTGCAGCCGCACCGACGCCGCCTACATGGTGGTGACCGACGAACATGCCAGGCGCCTGAGCCACCCCTCCCCCGAGCTGGTGGGCCAGACCTTCCGGGGGGAGGACATCTGGCCTGCACTCCAGTCGCGCGAGAGCTACTGCTCCCGGGACGTGGGCACCCTGGGTCCCGCCATCCGCTGCTTCGCTCCCGTGGTGGGGCCCGATGGCCAGGCCATCGGTGCGGTGGCGGTGGGTTATCTGATGCGCACCGTGGAGGGCACCTATCAGGAGCGGATCGCCCTGCTGGTCGGCGCCATCGCGGCGGTGCTGGGGTGCGGCCTGCTGCTGGCGCTCTGGGTGCAGCACCTGCTGCGCCGCACCCTGCTGGATCTGGAGCCGGAAACCATCGCCAATCGCTTCGCCCAGCAGGATCTGGTGCTGGAGGGGATCTCGGAGGGGATAGTGGCCCTGGACAACCAGCACAGGATCACCATGCTCAACAGCGCCGCCTTCTATCAGTTGCGACTGCCCGGCACCGGGCGCCACGCCCTGCTGGGCCGCTCCCTGGCGGAGCTGGCCCCCGGCCTCGTGCCCACGTTGCAGCAAGGGGGGGCGGTCAGGTTCACCGTGCAGGGGGATGACTTCGTCGGCCACTGGCAGGAGCTCAGCGGTCGCGAGCCGGGGCGCATGCTCATCTTCAGCCGGCCAGACGGCACCGGCAGCCTGGGCATGCAGGTGACCCACCTGCGCCAGTACGGCGAGATGCTGCGCATCCAGACCCATGAATTCGCCAACAAGCTCAGCAGCCTCTCCGGCCTGCTCCAGCTCGGCCACGTGGATCAGGCGGTAGACCTCATCCAGCAGGAGAACGAAGCCTGCCAGAACATGTTGCAGGATCTGCTGCGGGTCATCGAGAACAAACCGGTGGCCGGGCTCATCCTCGGCAAGTTCAGCCGGGCGCGGGAGCTGGGGGTAGAGCTGGTGCTGGATGCGGGGTCGGCCCTCGGGGAGTATCCGGCCGAGGTGTCGGCGGATCTCATCACCTGCATCGGCAACCTGCTGGACAACGGCATTCGCGCCGCCTGGGGGAACCGCGAGCACGCCGCGCCCAGGGTGCTGCTCTCCCTCGATGATCTGGGGCGGCGGCTGGTGATCGAGGTGGAGGACAGTGGCGAGGGGGTGGACGAGGCGCTGGCGGATCACCTGTTCGACTACGGTGTCAGCCGCCAGACCGGGGATCACGGGGTCGGCCTCTTCCTGGTCAAGAAGACGGTGGCCAGGCGGGGGGGCGTGATAGAATGGCGCCGCACCGCCGAGCAGACGACCCTGTTCGGTATCTATTTGAATAAAAACCAATTGGTGTAAGTCATGAAGCCAATCTTCACGCTGATTATCGAGGATGACGAGCGGATAGGCGCCATGTTGGGGGAGCTGGTCTCCTCCACGGCCGGGTTCTCCCTGATGGGGCGGGCCGGCACCCTGGCCGAGGCGAATCGCCTGATGGCGGGGAGCGAGCCCCGCTTGCTGATGGTCGACATCTCCCTGCCAGATGGCTCGGGCCTGGAGTGGGTGAGCCGGCTGCGCAGCCATAACCGGGAGGTGATGGTGATGATGGTGACCGCCTCCTGCGACGTGGAGACCATACAGCAGGCCCTCAACCTGGGCGTGCAGGACTACGTCATCAAGCCGCTGCGGTTGTTTCGCATCCAGCAGAGCCTGGAGGAGATCCTGGTCCTGCATCGCCGCCTGTGCGAGCCGGGGGAGTTGGCCCAGAGCGATCTGGACCGCCTGATGGGCAAGGCGCGCAACCAGGGGCGGGAGGCGCGGGAAACCCCCAAGGGGATCGACGCCATCACCCTGCGCCAGGTGCTGGACCTGCTGGCGGGGGAGCCGGACAACACCTTCTCCACCGACACCGTGGCCCTGCGCCTCTCCCTGAGTCGCACTACGGCCCGCCGTTACCTGGAGTTTCTGGAGTCAGAAGATCGGCTGGACGTGGAGCTCAACTACGGCCAGCGTGGCCGCCCGGAGCGGCGCTACCACTGGCGCCGGGAGTCGTGACCCCGCCGCAGGCACAACGCCGAAGAGGCCGCGCACACCATGCTGCGCAGGCCGCGCAGATAAAAGGGAGCCTTTTAGCTCCCTTTTGTTTCGCCCCGATGCGACCCGGCCCCTCTATCTGGGGTCGCCCGAGAAGGGGTGCAGGGCGGTGCGGGCGCGCTCGAACAGGGCGATGAGGTGATCCGCCACGGCCCGCACCCGCCGGGAGTGGGCGAGATCGCTGTGGAGCACCAGCCAGATGGGCTGATCCACCCCGAGCTCCGGCAGCAGGCAGACCAGATCCGTCTGGCGGGCCAGGTAGTGGGGCAGCACCGCGAGCCCGAGGCCGGCTTTGGCGGCGGCGAGCTGGGCCGCCAGGGTGCCGGTCTCCACCCGACAGGGGCGGCCGCGCAGCATGCGGGTCATCCATCTGGCGGCGGGCAGGTGGCTCTGGGTTTCGTTCCAGCCGATGAAGTCATCCTGATCGAAGCTGGCGGCATCCACCCCGGGGCTGCGGGCATCCAGGTAGGCGCCGGTCCCGTAGAGGCCAAAGCCCAGGGTGCCCAGGCGCCGCAGGGTGAGGTTGCCGGCATCGGGCTTGACCATGCGCACCGCGAGATCGGCATCGCGCCGGTGCAGGTTCACCGTCTGCACCCCGGTGACCAGCTCCACCCTCAGCTCGGGATGCTGGGCAAAGAGCGTCGGCAGGGAGGGGATGATAAGGGGATTGGCCAGGTTCTCGGCGGTGGCGAGGCGCACTGTGCCGGCCACCTGCCCCTGCTGCTGTCCCGCCTCGCCAAAGGCCAGCCCCGCATGTTCCAGCGCCTCGGCCCGCTCCAGCAGGGCCTCACCGTCGTCGGTCAGGCGATAGCCCTGCTGGTGGCGGCTGAACAGGGGCAGGCCGAGGGCCGCCTCCAGCCTGTCCAGGCGCCGGGAGACGGTGGCCACCCCCATGCGAAGGGCGTGGGCGGCACCGCTCAGGGTGCCGCTGCGGGCGATGGCCAGGAAGACGCGGGCGTCGTCCCAGAGCAGGGGATCGTGCATGGTTTTTCCATAATCGGAAGATAGGTTGCCAGTTATCTCTATATCTCATTCATTTTCGGAAGGCCATACTCCCCTGCAACTTGTCAGGGAGAAAATGCGATGCAACGACGAACACTGGGAGCCAACCTGCAGGTCTCTGCCCTGGGGCTGGGCTGCATGGGGATGAGCGAATTCTACGGGCCGCGGGACGATGAGACGTCCTTGCGGGTGCTGGCGGAGGCGGTGGAGCGGGGCATCGACCTGCTCGACACCGCCGACATGTACGGCCCCCACCACAACGAGGCGCTGATCGGGCGTTTTCTCGCGACCCGGCGGGGGCAGGTGAAGGTCGCCACCAAGTTTGGCATCGTGCGCCAGCACGGGGAGTACAGGCGTACCCTCGACAACAGTGCCCGCTATGCGCGCCAGAGCTGCGAGGGCTCCCTGCGCCGCCTCGGCATCGAGCAGATCGATCTCTACTATGTGCACCGCCTCGATCCGGCCCATCCCGTCGAGGAGACCATGGCCGGGCTGGCGCAGCTGGTACAGGAGGGCAAGATAGCCCGCATCGGTCTGTGCGAGGTGAGCGAGGCCACCCTGAGGCGCGCCCATGCCGTGCACCCGGTGGCGGCGGTGCAGACCGAATACTCCCTCTGGACGCGGGAGGTGGAGGCGGCGGTGCTGCCCGCCTGCCGGGAGCTGGGGATTGGTCTGGTGGCCTACTCCCCCCTGGGGCGCGGGTTTCTGACCGGGCGTTACCAGCAGGAGGCGGTGTTCGAGGAAGGGGATTTTCGGGCCGGTCTGCCGCGCTTTCAGGGGGAGAACCTCGCCACCAACCGCACCCTGGTGCAGGCGGTCATGGCCCTGGCGCAGCAGAAGGGATGCTCGGCGGCGCAGATAGCCCTGGCCTGGCTGCTGGCGCAATGGGAGGGGATAGTGCCCATCCCCGGCACCCGGCGCCTGACCCACCTGGCGGATAACCTCGGCGCCCTCTTGGTGCGCCTCTCCCCAGCGGAACTCGGGGCCCTGGGACAGGCCATCCGGACCCTGCCGGTGGCGGGGGAGCGCTATACCGCCGAGGGGATGAAGGGGGTGAACGCATGAGCGGCTCGCACACGGATCGTCGTGAACGGGCGTTCGCGCTGCTGGCCCGGCTCGATCCCCAGGCGCCCACGCGGGTCGCCGCCAGCCTGGATGCCCTGTCACCGGAGCTTGCCGAGCTGGTGCTGGGGTTTGCCTTTGCCGATGTGCTCGCCCGTCCCGGCATCGATCTCTGCACCCGCGAGATGCTCACGGTGGCGACCCTGATGGGAATGGGCACGGCGCCCGGACAGCTCGAGTTCCATATCCGGGCCGCCCTCAATGTGGGGGTCAGCCGGGAGACCATCATCGAGATCCTGCTCCAGGTCGCCGTCTATGCCGGAGTGCCCGCCTGCATGAATGGCATCCGTGCGGCCCGCAGCGCCTTCGCCGCCCATGACAAGGGGCGGGGGGCAGGGATTAGGTGGAGACGCCACCAGTGCGAAAAGGTCAGGTGTGCCCTGACGAGGGCAGCAAGAAGGGAGCCGAGGCTCCCTTCTTTCATGGTGCTGGGCGGCTCAAGCACCTTCCGGCAGAGGACGGCGTACCCTCGGCTTGAGCTGGGAGAGCATGACCCCGGTCAGGATGAGGCCGCCCCCCAGCAGGTGATAGCCGTGGATGGGCTCCCCCAGGGTGATGACGGCGATGAGGGCCGTGCACAGGGGCATCAGGTTCATGAAGACCGAAGTGCGCTCCGCCCCCAGGGTGGCGAGGCCGCGCATCCAGCAGTAGGCGGCGAAGATGGAGGAGGCGAGGCCGGCGAACAGTACCATGCTCCAGCCCTGGGCGGGAATGGCCAGGGAGTCGGCAGAGAGGGCCACCGGGATGAGCAGCAGCACCGCCAGCAGGATCTGCAGGTAGAGGTTGAGCCAGGGGCCGAAGGGCAGTTGCCAGCGGCGGATCAGCAGGCCATAGAGGGCATAGCTGGCCGCCCCCAGCAGCATCATGCCGTCGCCGGGGTTGATGCCGCTGTGCAGCAGTGCCAGGGGATTGCCCTGACCCAGCAGCCAGAGCACCCCGAACAGGGAGAGGCTCATGCCGAGCAGCGCCTGCTTGCCCGGCTTCTGGCCAAAGCAGCAGGCCCCGATGAGCAGGGTGAGCAGGGGCAGCAGGGAGCCGATGACCCCCATGTTGGTGGCCGAGGTGCTGTGGGCGGCGTAGTAGGCGAGGCACTGGTAGAGCACCATGCCGAGCAGGGAGAGCACCAGCAGCTTGCCGAGCCAGGGGCGGAGATCGCGCCGGCGGCGCCAGAGCTGCGGCAGGCAGAAGAGGGAGAGCGCGAGGGCGGCGATCACCCAGCGATAGAAGGAGATGGCAGCGGGATCCAGCACGCCGGCGGCGGCCTTGGAGACCACGGTATTGGCGGCCCAGATCAGGATGGCGAGCAGGGGGAAGAGAAAAGGCATAGGCACTCCTTGGTACGATGGGGAGAGTCTAGCCTTGTCTTGAACGAGGTAAGTAGCGTAAATAAGACATGTCATAACCGCTTTGGGACAATCTGCATGGGCACCCTCACCCTGGCCGAGCAGGATCGCCTGCTGGCCGACCCCAACCCCCTCTACTTTCGCTACAGCCAGATCCAGGGGGGCAACGCCTGCGCCGAGCACGCCCACCCCTGGGGTCAGCTCAGCCTCATCAGCCTGGGGGTCATGGTGGTGGAGGTGGGGGGAGAGCGGCTGGTGGCGCCTCCGGACTACCTCATCTGGGTGCCGGCGGACCTGCCCCACACCGCCTTCAACGAGCAGACCCTGGATTACACCTCCATCTACGTGAGCCACGCCCTGGCCCCGCGCTTGCCACGGGAACCCCAGCTGCTGGCCCTCACCCCCTTGCTGCGGGCCCTGCTGGAGGATTTCACCCAGCGCCGGGTCGGGCACATGGAGGATGAGTGGGATGCCCGTCAGGGTGAGCTCTTCATCGAGAAACTGGCCCGCACCCGTTGCCAGCCGAGCTACCTGCCCCAGAGCCGGGATCGCCTGCTGGCCCCCTTGCTGGCGGCATTGCAGGCGGCGCCGGAGGACAACCGCACGCTGGTGGAGTGGGCCAGGGCGCTGCACACCACGGAGCGCACCCTGGCGCGGCGCTGCCAGAAGGAGCTTGGCATGAGCCTCGGCCAGTGGCGCACCCGGCTGCGGCTGGTGAAGGCGCTGGACTGGCTGCGGGGCGAGATGCCGGTGCAGGAGATCGCCTGGCGCCTCGGTTACGCCTCCACCTCGGCTTTCATCGCCATGTTCCAGCGGGAACAGGGCTGCGCCCCCCAGCGCTATCGCCAGCAACTGGGCCAACCCGTGGCCTGAACCGCATGAAAAAGGGCGCCCGCAGGCGCCCTTGTGGATCATGGGATGGGCTTAGAAGAAGCCGAGGGGGTTGATGTCGTGGCTCACCAGCAGGTTCTTGGTGTTCTGGTAGTGGTCCAGCATCATCTTGTGGGTCTCGCGACCGATCCCCGACTTCTTGTAGCCGCCGAAGGCCGCGTGGGCCGGGTAGGCGTGGTAGCAGTTGACCCAGACCCGGCCGGCCTGGATGCCGCGCCCCATGCGCCAGGCCAGGTTGCTGTCCCGGGTCCACAGGCCCGCCCCCAGCCCGTACTGGGTGTCGTTGGCAATGGCCAGGGCATCCGCCTCGTCCTTGAAGGTGGTGACCCCGAGCGCCGGCCCGAAGATCTCCTCCTGGAACACCCGCATCTTGTTCTGGCCCGAGAAGATGGTGGGCTGGATGTAGAAGCCCCCCTCCAGTCCGCTCACCTTGGCCGGGCCGCCGCCCAGCAGCATCTTGGCCCCTTCGCCGCGGCCGATCTCCATGTAGCTCAGGATCTTGTCGAACTGCTCGCGGGACGCCTGGGCCCCCACCTGGGTCGTGGTGTCGAGGGGGTTGCCCTGCACTATGGTGCGGGCGCGGGCCAGCACCCGGTCCATGAAGTCGTCATAGATGCTCGCCTGCACCAGGGCGCGGGAGGGGCAGGTACACACCTCCCCCTGATTGAAGAAGGTCATCAGCATCCCTTCCACCGCCTTGTCGATGTAGCTGCTCTCATGCTGCATCACGTCGGCGAAGTAGATGTTGGGGGACTTGCCACCGAGCTCCACGGTGGAGGGGATCAGCTTGTCGGCGGCGCAGCGCAGGATATGGGCGCCCACCTCAGTTGAACCGGTGAAGGCGAGCTTCTGGATCCGGTTGCTGGTGGCGAGCGCCTGGCCCGCCTCGGCGCCGAAGCCGTTGACCACGTTGACTACGCCAGGGGGCAGGATGTCCTTGATGAGATCCATCATCAGCATGATGGTGACCGGGGTCTGCTCGGCGGGCTTGAGCACGCTGCAGCAGCCGGCCGCCAGTACCGGGGCCAGCTTCCAGGCGGCCATCAGCAGGGGGAAGTTCCACGGGATGATCTGGCCGACCACGCCGATGGGCTCCTTGAAGTGGTAGCTGACGGTGTTCTGGTCCAGCTCGGCGGCGGAGCCCTCCTGGGCGCGGATGCAGCCGGCGAAGTAGCGGAAGTGATCCACCACCAGGGGCAGGTCGGCGGCCAGGGTCTCGCGCACCGCCTTGCCGTTCTCCCAGGTCTCGGCGACGGCAAGCCGCTCAATGTTCTGTTCGATGCGATCGGCGATGCGCAGCAGCAGGTTGCTGCGCTCGGTGACGCTGGTCTTGCTCCAGCTGGCGAACGCCTTGTGGGCCGCGTCCAGGGCGAGCTCGATGTCGGCGGCGTCGGAGCGGGCCACCTCGCAGAACACCCGGCCATCCACCGGCGAGATGTTCTCGAAATAGCGGCCGGCGCGCGGCGCCACCCAGTCGCCACCGATGAAGTTGTCATAACGGGATTTGAAGCTGACCAGGGCACCTGCCTGACCGGGAGCGGTATAAATCATCTCATCATCCTTATGTGTGTGTGGTCCTGACCGGCCTGGCGGGCAGTCCGGTTGCTTCCTGTCATCGCAAGGGGCGTGCCAGCGGGCGGCGCTCTACACAAAAAGGTTGCAAAAACGTTATCAAACGGGGTGCCAAGGGGTATCTTGGTTAACCAGTGCCCCCCAGGGCGGCCCCCGAACTGTGCCGTTTCTGAACATCGGGTGTGACACTGTGCCGTTTGTGAACAGGAGACGTGATGAAGGCGCTTCCCCAAGGCGGCCCTATTCGCGAGTGTGTAGAAGGAGGTGTGATGAGCGAGTTGCCTCAATCCGGTGCCAGCCCAATCCAGCGCTCCTGGGAGCGCTGCCTGCATCAGGGGCTGAGCCGCCAGCAGAGCGCCGAGCTGGATTTGCTGCCCCAGGGGGAGCTGTCGGCTCGCCAGGAGCAGCACAGGACGCTCATCGCCTGCTTCCAGCGCTTCGTGCTGCCGCTCTTTGGCCAGTTGCTGGCAGGGAGACCCTGTCGTCTGCTGCTGTGTGACGGCGAGGGGGCCATTCTTGCGGTGAGCGGAGACGACCGGTTTGCCCGTCATGCCGAGCGCATTTTTTTGCGCAGCGGCGCCCGCTGGGGGGAGGCGAGCAAGGGCACCAACGCCATCGGCACCGCGCTGGCCGAGCAGAGCGAGGTGCAGGTGCTGGGGGCGCAGCACTTCTTCGCCCAGCACAGCTTTCTCAGTTGCAGCGCCTGCCCCCTGCTCGGGCCGGACGGGCAACTGCTCGGCGTGCTCGACATCTCCACCGATGCGGCCCACCACGGCGGCGACATGCTGGGCACCGTGCGTCTCCTGGCCATGACCCTGGAAAACGCCCTGCTGGCCCGCCAGCCGGGCTGGCTGGTGGATCTCGATCCCCAGAGTCTCTGGTCTGCCCGCCTGCTGCTGGGGGAGGGGGGCGAGCTGCTCGGGGCCAACCGGGCCGGTCGGCTCTGGCTCGGCCAGCACCCCTTCGACGGTCAGCAGTTGCTACGCGAGCGCCGCGGCCTGCGGCTGGTGCCGGAGGCGGGGGAGCGCGCCGCCAGGCTTCCCCTGCCGAGCGCGGTTGAGGAGGGGGGATCGCAGGCGCAGCAGGTGCCGCTCAAGATGCTGGAGCGGGGCATCTCATTGCTCATCGAGGGGGAGACCGGCAGCGGCAAGGAGCACCTGGTGCGTACCCTGCACGCCAGTTCGAGCCGTCGGGAGCGGCCTCTGGTGTGCGTCAACTGCGGCGCCCTGCCGGCGGAGCTGGTGGAGGCCGAGCTGTTCGGCTACGTGGGGGGGGCCTTCAGCGGTGCCCGCAGCCAGGGCAGCCAGGGCTATCTGCGCGCCGCCCACGGCGGCATCCTGATGCTGGATGAAATTGGCGAGCTGCCGCTCCAGGCCCAGACCCGGCTACTGCGGGTGTTGCAGGAGCGCGTCGTCACCCCGGTGGGCAGCCACAGACCCGAGGCGGTGGATTTCTGGCTGGTCAGCGCCAGTCATCGGGATCTGGCGGCCATGGTGGCGGCCGGCACCTTTCGCGAAGATCTCTACTACCGCATCTGCGGCTGGCGCCAGCAACTGGCACCCCTGCGGGCCTGGTCGGTGCCCGAGCGTCAGGGGCTGATCCTGAACCTGCTCGCCCAGATGGACCCGGCACTGCAACTGAGCCGGGAGGCGGAGCAGCGGTTGCTGGCCCACCCTCTGCCCGGCAACGTGCGCCAGCTCAAACAGGCGCTGGAGGTGGCCTGTGTACTGGCAGAGGGGCAGGGCTGGATTGAACCTGCCCATCTGCATCTGCCCGCCGTGGTGGGGGGAGCGAGCTCACCTTTGGGAGGGAATACCCTGCGCGAGCAGAGCCGGCAGCGGGTGCAGCAGACCCTGGCAGAGTGCGGCGGCAACGTGAGCGAGGCGGCGCGCCGCCTCGGCATCAGTCGCACCACCCTCTATCGGGCGCTGCGGGAGGAGGGGTGAAGGGTGTCGCGCCATCCAGCGCTTGTGTAGACTGCGGTGGCAAGGACGTTTTTTCGTTATGTTTCCATCGCAGGGAGTGCGCAATGATCCATCTTACGACCGACGAGGCTCCCCGCCTCTCTCCCGCCAGCTGGCCGATGCCGCTTGCGCCCCATGGGGCCCGTGCTGGTTAGTCGGCACCCGTCTGCGCCCGGTGCGGCGCGTGTAATAACCTTGGATCTGGATCAGCGCGGTCCGGCGCTTCAAGGTGTAGGGTAAAAGCCCTTTTTCAGGTGTGATGTCGATGATCCCTTCCTATTCCCGCATGACGACGCTGTTGTTCTGGTGCCTGCTGGCGGCGAGCCTGCTGGCCATGGTGTTATTCGAATTCGGACCCGAGCGGCGGTTCGACATCCTGAGCCAGGCCGGTTTGTCCGTGCGTGCCCAGGATGACAGGGCCCACAAGGGCTCCTCCGTCGCCACCCTGAGTCAGGGGGGCGACAGACCCGCCATCCAGTGCACCCTGCGAAGCCAATATGCCTATCCTTTCTGCGAGCTGGTTCTGACCCTGACCGACCCCGAGCAGGGGCTGGATCTTTCCGGCTTCACCGGGGTGCGGGTGAGGCTGGATGTAGAAGGGCAGGGGGTACAGGCCTGGCGCCTTTATCTGCGCAACTACGATCCCGTCTACTCGACGCGGGAAGACGAGAGTTCCCACAAGTTCAACGAAGTGCTCTTCACCGCCAGGGATTTTGGTCGTGAGCAGGATGTCCCCCTGAATGTCTTTGCCCCCAGCTCCTGGTGGGTGCAGCAGTACGACATTCCGCTGGTCCAGCAGGGGCCGGATCTGCACCATGTCTACGCCATCGAGATCGCCTCCGATGACAAGATGTTGCCGGGGGAGTACCGGTTGCGGCTCGAGCGGCTGGAGTTCTATGGCCGCTGGTGCAAGCCGGGGGACTTCTATCGCTACCTGCTGCTGGGGTGGCTTGTCTACGGCGTGCTGCTCTTCCTGGTCCAGAATCTGATGTTTGGCGATCGGCTGCGCAAGGCCAGGGAGGCGCGCCTCGCGGCTGAAGCCCTGAGTGCGAGCCTGTGCGAGCAGAACCGGCGCACCGAGGAGGAGGCCCGCTACGATCCCCTGACCGGGGCCCTCAACCGGCTCGGCGGCGAAAAGCTGCTCGGGGAGCTCGGCGAGATGCCGCTCTCTTTCATCTATATCGACATCGATCACTTCAAGGGGGTCAACGACGGTCACGGCCACCCGGTGGGGGACGAGGTGCTCAAGCACATGGTGAGCGAGCTGCTGCGCCATTGCGACAGCCTGTGCCGACTGGTGCGCTGGGGCGGGGAGGAGTTCGTGCTGGTCTGTCTCCATTACGACGAGGGACGGGCCGCCGCCCTGGCGGAGCGGCTGAGAGGGGCGCTGGAGGGGTACAGGCACTGGCCGCTGGGGCTCGGGATCACCGCCTCCTTCGGGGTGGCCGAGCGGCGCAAGGATAGCCTGGAGCAGGCGCTCAAGCGGGCCGACGAGGCGCTCTATCAGGCCAAGCAGAATGGTCGCAACCGGGTGGAGGTGGCGCCCGACTGAACCGGCGCTGGAGCCCATGGCCGGGCGGGGCTATCATGCGCCCCATCATCCATCCGAGGAGAGATGCCATGGCACAACACATTGGCGCCCTGACGCTGCTGGTGGCGGATTACGACGAGGCCATCACCTTCTTCACCCGGGGAATGGGCTTCGAGCTATTGGAAGACACCCCCCTCGACGAGCCGGGCAAACCGGGCAAACGCTGGGTGCGGGTCGCTCCCAAGGGTGCTCCCGGTTCCGCCCTGCTGCTGGCGCGCGCGGCCAACGAGGAGCAGCGCGCCGCCATCGGTCGCCAGGGGGGCGGTCGGGTCTTCCTGTTCCTCGAGACCGACGACTTCTGGGGCGATTACGAGCGGATGCAGGCCTATGGTGTTCATTTTTGTGAACAGCCGCGCCTCGAACCCTACGGCACCGTGGTGGTGTTCGAGGACATCAGTGGCAATCGCTGGGACCTGCTGCAACTCGCTGCTGCCAACTGAATCTGAAAACGTTTATCATCCCGCCCGTCATAAAGTCATAAAAGTGTCACAGAAAGTTCTAATAATTGGCGCACCCATCTTCACAGAGGAGAGAGAAGGGATATGGCTAAGCGAATTCTGGTGGTCGAGGACGAGGCACCGATCCGCGAAATGCTCTGCTTCGTGCTTGAGCAGAAGGGATATGAAACAGTAGAAGCAGAAGATTACGCCGATGGACTGGCAAAGGTGCGCGAACCCTACCCCGAACTCATCGTGCTGGACTGGATGATGCCAGGCGGCAGCGGTATCCAGTTTCTCAAGCAGCTCAAGCAGGATGAGATGACTCGCCAGATCCCGGTGGTGATGCTGACCGCCCGGGGCGAGGAAGAGGACAAGGTGCGCGGGCTCGAGGCCGGTGCCGACGACTACATCACCAAGCCCTTCTCCCCCAAGGAGCTCACCGCCCGCCTGCACGCCGTGATGCGCCGCGTCTCTCCCACCTCGGTGGACGAGGTGATCGAGGTGCAGGGGCTCAAGCTGGATCCCGTTTCCCACCGGGTCAGTGCCGAGGAGAAGGCCCTCGACATGGGGCCGACCGAATTCAAGCTGCTGCACTTCTTCATGACCCACCCCGAGCGGGTCTACAGCCGCGAGCAGTTGCTCAACAACGTCTGGGGTACCAACGTGTATGTCGAGGACAGGACGGTGGACGTGCACATTCGCCGCCTGCGCAAGGCCATCGAAGAGACGGGGCACGACAGATTGATCCAGACGGTGCGCGGGGCCGGCTACCGCTTCTCGACCCGTCTCTAGGTCAGGGCCAGTGCCGCCAGCTCCTGCCGGCGGGCATTGGACCCGGCTCTTTGCTGTCTCTAGGAGATCTTAATGTTGCAACCTTACGCCTGGCGGCGACAGTTGTGGCGAATGGCGTTCTTCTACAGCCCCTTCGTCTTGGTAGGTTGGTTAATCGATCATCTCGTTCTTTGCCTGCTGGTGGCCACTGTGGTGCACCTGGTCTGGCACTACCGCTTCCAGAAGCGGCTGTCGGACTGGCTGTGGCACGATCGCAGCCTGGTGCCGCCCCACGGCAGCGGCAGTTGGGAGCACATCTTCAACGGCATCTACAAGTTGCAACAGCGTCACCGGGCCCGGCGCCGGGAGCTGGCGGGCCTCATCCGCCGTTTTCGGGAAGGGGCGGAGGCGCTGCCCGATGCGGCCGTGGTGTTTCGCACCGACGGCAGCATCCTCTGGTGCAACCGGCTGGCGGAGCAACTGCTCGGCTTTCGCTGGCCCGAGGATGCCGGCCAGCACATCGGCAACCTGATCCGTCACCCCGCCTTCGTCGCCTATCTGGGCAAGGGGCAGTATGACGAGCCGTTCGAGATGCACTCCCCCATCAACGAGGAGAAGTTCCTCGAATTTCGCATCATGCCCTATGCGGAGGACCAGGCCATGCTGGTGGTGCGGGACGTCACCCGGCTGCGCAGCCTGGAGAAGACGCGCAAGCACTTCGTCTCCAACGTCTCTCACGAGCTGCGCACCCCCCTCACCGTGCTCAAGGGCTATCTGGAGATGACCGAGGAGCCGCCGCCCCCCGCCATGTGGGCCAAGGCGCACAAGGTGATGATGGAGCAGACGATCCGCATGGACAATCTGGTCAACCAGCTGCTCACCCTGTCGCGCATCGAGGCGGCGCCCACCGTGGATCTCTCCCATCTGGTGGACATGCCCGCCATGTTGGGGCTGCTGGAGCAGGAAGCGCGGGCGCTCTCCGGCGAGCGGGCCCACGAGATCGTCTTCATGGTTCAGCCCAATCTGCTGGTGCGCGGGGATCAGGATCAACTGCGCAGCGCCGTCTCCAACCTGGTCTACAACGCCATCCACTACACCCCGGCGGGGCGCAAGATCACTGTGGAGTGGCGCAAGCAGGGGAGCATGGCGCTGTTTGCGGTGCAGGATGAGGGGGAGGGGATCCCTCCCGAGCATCTGGCGCGGCTCACCGAGCGGTTCTATCGGGTCGACAAGGCCCGCTCGCGCCACACCGGAGGGTCCGGGCTCGGCCTTGCCATCGTCAAGCATGCCCTGAGTCATCACGATGCCCATCTCGATATCGAGAGCCGGGTCGGTGCGGGCAGCCGCTTCAGCTTTCTCATTCCCGCCCGTATGGTGCTGGTGAAATAATATTTTGTGTCAATGTGTTAGCAACGATAGAAGGGCTGCATCGCAGCCCTTATTTCATCCGGGCCACTCTCGGCCCATGTCATCAAAGTGTCATATAAATTCCATAAATTTGTCACTGCCAGGCCAGATACTGGCGCCGTCTTAAAGAACGGACCTTCTGTAACACTGGAGAAGGAGTGGTGCTGGCCCACGGATCATTGCGATCGGGTGTCAACCACGTTTAGACGTCAACCTGACGATTGCCTTCTGCAACCTTGGACTTGGAGAGATTGGATGAAACTCAACAAACTGGCTGGTGTCATCGGATTCACCGCAGCAACCCTGTTTTCTGTCAGCGCTCTGGCTGCCGGTGTGGATAAAGACCTGCCGGAATACACACCGACCAGCGGCATCTCGGGCAACCTGTCCTCTGTCGGCTCGGACACCCTGGCCAACATGATGACCCTGTGGGCCGAAGAATTTAAGCGCATGTATCCCAACGTCAACGTGCAGATCCAGGCCGCCGGTTCTTCCACCGCACCGACTGCCCTGACCGAGGGCGTCGCCCAGTTTGGCCCCATGAGCCGCGCCATGAAGGCCGGTGAAGAGGAGGCATTCGAGAAGCGCTACGGCTACAAGCCGACCGCCATCCGCGTCGCCGTCGATGCCCTGGCCGTGTTCGTCAACAAGGACAACCCCATCAAGGGGCTGACCATGTCGCAGATCGACGCCATCTTCTCCAGCACCCTCAAGTGCGGCGAAGCCAAGGCGGCCACCAAGTGGTCTGATCTGGGTCTGGACGGCAGCTGGTCCGGCAAGGATCTGCAACTGTTCGGTCGCAACTCCGTGTCCGGTACCTACGGTTACTTCAAGGAACACGCCCTGTGCAACGGTGACTTCAAGAGCGGCGTGAACGAGCAGCCGGGCTCCGCCTCCGTGGTACAGTCCGTCTCCTCCTCCCTGAACGGCATCGGCTACTCCGGTATCGGCTACGTCACCTCCGGGGTGCGCGCCGTTCCGCTCTCCAAGGATGGCAAGACCTTCATCGAGGCGAGCTCCGACAACGCCATCACCGGCAAGTACCCGCTGTCGCGCTTCCTGTACGTCTACGTGAACAAGCATCCGAACAAGCCGCTCTCCCCGATGGAGCAGGAGTTTGTGAAGATGATGCTCTCCAAGGCGGGCCAGACCATCGTTGCCAAGGACGGCTATGTGCCGGTCCCGGCCAAGGTGGTTCAGGCCGACCTGAAGAAGCTGGGCATCATGTAACAGAACATGCCCTTGCAGAAAAACGAGCCCCATGCGGGCTCGTTTTCATTGGTGCGCTTCAGGATCTTTTTGGTCGCAGGGCGCAGCGCCCGGCTTGCGCCGGGCGGCGGCATTTCCGAGAATAGGGCAACTTCACGGCAAAGGACCCTCTCATGCGCGCATCTTCCCTCTCCAGACTGGCCCTGACGGCCTTGTGCAGCGCCCTGCTGGCCGGCTGCGCCCAGTCGCCGACCGGTCGCAACCAGATGCTGCTCTTCTCCCCCCAGCAGATGAACCAGCTGGGGGCCGACTCCTTCACCCAGATGAAGCAGCAGGAGAAGGTGAGCACGGATGCCAGGATGAATGCCTATGTGGGCTGCGTGGCCAAGGCGGTGACCGCCCAGGTGCCTGCCAGCTATGGCATCACCAGCTGGGAGGTGGTGGTGTTCGACTCCAAGGAGATCAACGCCTTCGCCCTGCCCGGCGGCAAGATAGGCGTGTACAGCGGCCTGCTGAAAGTCGCCAAGAATCAGGACCAGCTCGCCACCGTCATCGGTCACGAGCTGACCCACGTGCTGGCCCAGCACTCCAACGAGCGCCTCTCCCGGGATCAGCTGACCGGTATCGGGCTGGCGGTGGCGGACGCCGCCATCGGCAGCAGCGACAGCCTCGGGGGCGCTGCCACCATGGCCGCTCTGGGCCTCGGGGTCCAGGTGGGGATAGCCCTGCCTTATGGCAGAACCCAGGAGAGCGAGGCGGACCGGCTCGGTCTCGAGCTGATGGCCCGCGCCGGGTTCAACCCTGCCGAAGCCGTCACCCTGTGGCAGAACATGAGCGCCGCCTCCGGTGGCAAGGCACCGCCCCAGCTGCTCTCCACCCACCCCAGCGACCAGAGCCGGATCGCCAACCTGCAGGCCCAGCAGGCCGAAGTGCAGCCCCTGTACCAGCAGGCGAAAGCATCAGGGCTGGTACCCCAGTGCAAGGCGTAAGCCTGCGCCTGGCGCGTCCCGCCGATGCCGCCGCCATGACGGTGATGCAGCGGGCGAGCTGGCTGGCAGCCTACGGGGAGGTGCTGGGGGCCGACATGCTGACCCAGCTGGCGGTGACCGACCACCTGCAGATCTGGCGACACCGCCTCGCCGAGCCCGGCCCCGTTCCCATGCTGGTCTGCCAGGACGACGTGGTCATCGGCCTGCTCTACTGGCAGCCCTCTTTGGAGGAAGGCTTGATGACGGCGCGGATCCGGGCGCTCTACCTTCATCCCGATCACTGGCGTCAGGGTCATGGCAAACGGCTGTGGCAGGCGGTGGCGGTGCAGATGCGCCGGGCCGGTTGCGAGTGCGTCAGGCTCTGGCTGCTGGATGGCAATCACATCGGCGAGGGATTCTACCTGCGCCGCGGCTTCATGTTCGACGGTCAGGAGCGCACCCTGATGAGCCTCGGACAACCTTGCCAACAGCGACAAATGTTCCGTTTGCTTTGAGCTGGCTCCCGTTTTTCGCCCTCGGTCACTTTATTTTTTTTGCGAATTAATACAATGTGCCCCATCTGGACAGACTGAGGTGGCCGGGTCCACCACAAGGGAGTGTGGCATGTACTACGGATTTGACATTGGCGGCACCAAGATAGCGTTCGCTGTGTATGACGGCGCCTTGAATCTCTGTCACGAGGAGCGCATGAGCACTCCCGGCAATGATTACGAAGGGTTGCAGCAGCTGATCCGCGAGCGGGTCGAGGCGGCGGATGCGCGCTTCGGGGTGAAAGGGGCCGTCGGCATCGGGTTTCCGGGGATCCTCAATCGCCTCGACGGGAGCATAGTGGCGGCCAACCTGCCCGCCATCCATGGCCGCCATCTGGGGGCGGATCTGGCCGAGCTGCTGGGCCGACCGGTCAAGGTCGACAATGACGCCAACTGTTTCCTCTGGTCGGAAGTGCATCAGGGGGCCGCAGACGGTGCTGGCAGCGCCCTCGGCGTCACCATAGGCACCGGCATCGGCGGCGCCGTCTATCTGGCGGACAAGCTCATCCAGGGGCGCAACTGGCTGGCGGGGGAGATAGGTCACTACCCGCTGCCCGCCACCATCCTGATGAAATACCCGGATTTGCCCCGTCCTCGCTGTGGCTGCGGGCGCCTGGTCTGTTTCGAAACTTATGCGTCGGGCACGGGCCTGGAGCGGCTATACCACCATGTTCATGGGGAACGGGTGAGCGGCCACCAGATCGTCGCCCGTGCCGATGCCCGTGAGGCGGCGGCCCTCTCGACCATCGACTGCTGGCTCGAGATCATCGCCGCCGGCCTCGCCACCGCCATCTCGGTGATTGATCCCGATGTGGTGGTGCTGGGGGGCGGCCTGAGCGCCCTGCCAGCCCTCTATGAGGAGTTGCCCAAACGTCTGCCCGGCCACCTGCTGCCCGGTGTCGCCCTGCCGGCGATCCGCGAGGCCCGCTTCGGTGGTGCCGGCGGTGTGCGCGGTGCAGCCCTGCTCAATCTGTGAGATCGGACAGAGGGTCTGATCTCCCCGAACAAGGAGTCATCATGACCCGTCTTGAAATCTGTATCGACAACCTCGAATCCCTGTTCACCGCCCAGGCGGCCGGCGCCGATCGCATCGAACTCTGCTCTGCGCTGGGGCTGGGCGGTCTCACCCCCTCCTATGGCTTCATGCAGCAGGTGGCGCGCCACGCCACCATCCCCGTCTACGCCATGATCCGGCCACGTGCAGGGGATTTCTGTTTTGGCGAGGGGGAGTTCGACATCATGCTGCAGGATATCGCCGCCGCCCGTGCCGCCGGCCTGCAAGGGGTGGTGGTCGGTCTGCTGGATGAAGATGGACGGGTACCCGAAGGCAAGCTCCGGCAACTGGTCGAGGCGGCGGGGCCGCTCGGCGTCACCTTCCACCGGGCCATCGATCTCTCCTCCGACTGGCGGCTGGATCTCGAGACGATCGTCGCGGCGGGTTGCGAGCGCATTCTGAGCTCCGGCCATGCGCCGACCGCGCTGGCGGGGCTCGAAACCTTGCAAGCCATGCACCAGGCGCTGGCGGGACGGGCCAGCCTGATGCCGGGGGCCGGGGTCAACGCCGACAACGTGCACACCATCATCGAATTCACCGGGGTCAATGAAGTGCACATGTCCGGCATGGGCTGGCGCGGCGGCATGGTGCCCCATGGTGTGAACATGGGCACCTCTGACGATGGTCGGGTCAACATCACAGACGGCGCCAAGGTCGCGGCGGTGCGGGCTCTGTTGGACAGGGCCTGATACTGACCGTGCGGCGCCATGGTGCCGCTCTCTGTGACGTCAACATGGGTACCTCGGACGATGGCCGGGTCAACATCACCGACGGCGCCAAAGTCGCAGCGGTGCGGGCACTGCTGGACAGGGCCTGATACAGGCCGTGCGGCGCCATGGTGCCGCTCTCTGTGACGTCAACATGGGTACCTCTGACGATGGCCGGGTCAACATCACCGACGGCGCCAAGGTCGCAGCGGTGAGGGCACTGCTGGACAAGGCCTGATACGGCTTGAATGTGAGCAGGGGGGATTGTGCTGTTTTTTTCCTCCCTTCTCCCCTTGCGGGAGAGGGGGCGGGGATGAGGGGGCCGATGTGAGGCGTCTCCCACCGGCGGGCAATTGAGGGGCGTCTTGGCAGCACGGTGCAAAAAAGTCTGTTATCATCCCGTCTCTTTTACCATCAGGACCCGGAGCAACCTCTCAATGTCCCAATACGACTCTATCGAACAGAAGGCCAGCTACGGCATCGGCCGCAACATGGGCGACCAACTGGCTCAGCAAGCCTTCGCCGGTCTGGATATCCCGGCCCTGCAACAAGGTCTGGCAGATGCCCTGAACGGTCTGGAGTTCGCGGTCAGCCGTGACGATATCAACGATGCCTTCCAGGTCATCACCGCCCGCATGCAGGAAGAGCAGGAAGCTGCCGCCAAGGCCGCTGCTGCCGAAGGCGAAGCCTTCCTGGCCGACAACGCCAAGCGCGCCGAAGTGAAGACCACCGACTCCGGTCTGCAATATGAAGTCATGGTCGAAGGCAATGGCGCCGTGCCGGTTGCCGGTCAGTCCGTGCGCGTGCACTACCACGGTACCTTCACCCACGGTGGCGTGTTCGACAGCTCAGTTGCGCGCGGCCAACCGGCCGAGTTCCCGGTGACCGGCGTGATCGCCGGTTGGGTGGAAGCGCTGCAGATGATGCCGGTTGGCTCCAAGTGGAAGCTCTACATTCCGCAGGATCTGGCCTACGGTGCCCGTGGCGCCGGCTCCATCCCGCCGTACTCCGCTCTGGTATTCGAAGTGGAGCTGCTGGACATCCTGTGATCCGGCTGGCGTGATGCAAACGGCGACCCTGGGGTCGCCGTTTGTTTTTGGGCCGCCCAAACGGGCCATGTGTCTTCGGCGGGGATTTGGATATAGTCAGAGCGTCGTCCATTCCGGCCATGTGAGGGAGACACGCCATGGCAGCCATCATCGAGGTCGTCGATCTCGTCAAGCACTTCCCCGGCGTCAAGGCGGTGGACGGGCTCAGCTTTGCCATTCCCGCCGGCAGCTGTTTTGGCCTGCTCGGCCCGAACGGGGCGGGCAAGACCACGACCATCGAGCTGCTGGAGGGGATCCTCACCCCGGACAGCGGCCAGATCCTGTTTCACGGCGCCCCGCGCGGCCCGGATTATCGCTCCCGCATCGGCATCCAGTTCCAGCACACGGCGCTGCAGGATTTCCTGACGGTGCGCGATACCCTGCGCCTGTTCGCCAGCCTCTACCCCAATCCCTTGCCACGGGAGCTGCTCATCGATCTGTGCGCCTTGGGCGAGTTCATCGACAGGGACAGTCGCAAGCTCTCGGGGGGCCAGCGTCAGCGCCTGCTGCTGGCTCTGGCCCTGCTCGGGGATCCCGAACTGCTGTTTCTGGATGAGCCCACTACAGGACTGGATCCCCAGGCGCGCCACCACTTCTGGCAGCGAATAGAGGCGATCAAGGCCCAGGGCAAGACGGTGGTGCTCACCACCCACTACATGGATGAAGCGCAGCAGCTGTGCGATCTGATTGCCATCGTCGATCACGGCCACCTGCTCAGTCTGGATACGCCTGCTGCCCTGCTGGCTCAACACTTCGACGGCGTACTGGTGCGTCTTGGGGGGCACCCGGCCCTGGCTGGGCTCGGCTATCCCCTGCGTCCGGTCGGCGATCAGGTGGAGCTCTGTTGTCCCGACGTGGCGACACTGCTGCCAGCCTTGCTGGATCTTGGTGTGCCCCTCACCGGCATGCAGGTGCGCTCCCCCAATCTGGAGGATCTCTTCCTGAACCTGACCGGCCACAGCCTGCGGAGCGGCGCATGAGAGGGATGACCGAGTTCTGTCTGACCGTAGCCTCCGGGCTGCGGTGCGCCGTGCCGACATGTAATCCCGGGAGTGGACGATGAAGGGGTCTCTCAAGCGCATCGGGGCGCTCTTCTATGCCCGTACCCTCGAGTTCGTACGCGATCGCGCGGCCCTGGTGTGGAACCTGCTTTTCCCGCTCCTGCTGGTCATCGGCTTCTCCCTCATCTTCTCCGGCCCGCCCAAACCGCTGGTGCAGATCGGGGTGGTGGGGGAGCTGCCTGCGGCCTATACCCCGCTGCGCGCCGTGCCGCTGCTCAAGATCATCCCCTATGACGAGGCGTCGAGAGGCCAGCTCAAGGTCCGTCACCATCAGCTGGACCTGCTGCTCTCACCCGCCGGGGGGCGTTACTGGGTAAATCCGGACGCTCCTCAGGGGGCCATGGCCGAGTATCTGCTGCGCCAGGCGGTGCAGGTGCCCTTGCAAAGAGATACCCTGAGCGGGCGCGCCATCCGCTACGGCGACTGGCTGCTGCCCGGGGTGATCGGCATGAACCTGATGTTCTCCGGCCTGTTCGGTGTCGGGTTTGTCATCGTGCGTTATCGCAAGAACGGGGTGCTGAAACGGCTGCGAGCCACGCCGCTCGGCGCGCTGGAGTTTCTTTTCGCCCAGTTGCTGTCACGGGTGCTGATCACCCTGGTGGTGAGCCTGCTGGTCTTCTGCGCGGCCTACTGGCTGCTGGATGTGCCCCTCATCGGGTCGGGGTGGCTGCTGCTGGTGATCGCCCTGGCGGGAGGAACGGCCATGGCCTCCCTTGGCCTGCTCATCGCGGCTCGCCTGCAGAACGAGGAGCTGGCGAGTGGTTTGCTCAATCTCATCAGCTTGCCCATGATGTTTTTATCCGGTGTCTGGTTCTCGCTGGAAGGCGCGCCCGCCTGGCTGCAGCAGCTTGCGGCCAGGCTGCCCCTCAGCCAGATCATCGAAGCAGCCCGCTCCGTGATGCTGGAAGGGGCGGGATGGCAGGAGGTGGCAGGCCCTCTGGGCCAGGTCATGGTGTTCGCCCTGGTGTGCATCTCGCTGGGAACCATGCTGTTCAAATGGAGTGCAAAATGAAACCTGTTCTGTGGTTGTTGCTGGTGGCGGCCTTGCCTGTGCAGGCAGGTACCCTGCGTTGCAAGAACGCCTTGCTGACCGAGGGAGACACCACGGCAGAGCTGCTGGTTCGCTGCGGCCAGCCGATGCTCAAGGAAGATCTCACCCGCTTCGAGGAGAACGGCTTCGGGGCGAGAGTGACGGTCAAGTATGCCGAACGCTGGACCTACAACTTCGGCAAGCGGGAATTCATGCAGTTTGTCACCGTCGAAAACGGCGTCATCACCGACATTGCGGATGGTCCACGGGGAGGATGACCTCCTGGTTTTCTGAAGCCCAGCCTGCGGGAGATGAGGTCGCCATTTCCCTGCCTTTTAGCTCCTGTTTATTTGCTTTTCCCTGCCTGTTTTCGCCATTTTTCCATATGGGATCATGCTGCCTCACTCTGGTGCTTTTGGCATAAAACCGAATCTGATGAGTCAGTTGTCAGCAGAAATGGCTGCCCCAATGCGGTGCAGCCGATTTATTTTCGAAAAATAATCCTCATGCCAAGAAGGGTTTTAAGCAGCAGGCTATTTGGCAAATAAGGGTCTACTTTTGATTCTGAGAGTGCATATTCCCCCGTTTAGATATTTTGTTCTGTTGCACCATGGTTGGGCCGGATTGCACCGATTGACAGGTTTTTCTGCGGCTGGATAAGCTGCCAAAAAGCAGGGAAACGATGGCATCTCGCTAGATTTTGATGCCTGTTCGAATCAAACCACAGGGAAGAGTGACATGAAGCAGATACACAAGGCAGGTATGGTGATGGCGCTGTCGCTGATGGCAGCCAATGCGTGGGCGGACGGTACGCTGGATGCCGTCAAGAAGAAGGGATTCGTGCAGTGCGGGGTCGGTGACGGCCTGCCCGGGTTCTCCAACCCGGATGCCAAGGGAACCTGGACCGGGCTCGACGTGGACGTGTGCCGCGCCGTGGCCGCCGCGGTACTGGGGGATGCCAGCAAGGTCAAGTATGTCTCCCTCACCGCCAAGGAGCGCTTTACCGCCCTGCAGTCCGGGGAGGTGGACCTGCTCTCGCGCAACACCACCTGGACCCTGACCCGGGATGGGTCGCTGGGCCTCACGTTCGCCGGGGTGAACTACTACGACGGGCAGGGGTTCCTGGTCAAGCAGTCCCTCGGGGTCAAGAGCGCCAAGGAGCTTGACGGTGCCGCCGTCTGCATCCAGTCCGGTACCACCACCGAGCTCAACCTGGCCGACTATTTCCGCGCCAATGGCGGCATGAAGTACACCCCAGTGGTGTTCGATACCTCGGATCAGACCGTCAAGGGCTTCGAAGCCGGCCGCTGTGACGTGCTGACCTCGGATCAGTCCCAGCTCTATGCCCTCAAGATCAAGCTCACCAAGCCAGAGGAAGCCGTGGTGCTGCCGGAGGTCATCTCCAAGGAGCCGCTGGGCCCAGCCGTGCGTCAGGGTGACGATCAGTGGTTCAAGGTGGTGCGCTGGAGCCTCAACGCCATGCTCAATGCCGAGGAGGCCGGGGTCACCTCTGCCAACGTGGACGAGATGCTCAAGTCCACCAACCCTGACATCCGTCGCCTGCTGGGGCTGGAAGAGCCCAAAGGGACTGTGCTGGGGCTGGATGACAAATGGGCCTACAACATCGTCAAACAGGTCGGCAACTACGGTGAATCCTTCGATCGCAACGTCGGTGCCGGCTCCCCCCTCAAGATTGATCGCGGCATCAATGCCCTCTGGAACAAGGGCGGTCTGATGTACGCGCCACCCATCCGCTGAGTCGACAGTCACCGGGGGGCCTGGCCCCCCATGTTTTCCCTGGCTTTGTCGGAGTCATCCTCATGGCGTTACACGCATCAAACCATAGGAAAGAACAGGGCCGCTGGTGGTATGACGCCAAGGTGCGGGCGCTGCTCTTCCAGTGCCTGGCCATCGCGGCGGTTATCGGGTTTCTGTTCTACATCGTCAACAATGCCCTGACCAATCTGGCCACCCGTGGCATCACCACAGGCTTTGATTTTCTGGGCAACACGGCCGGTTTCGGCATCTTGCAGAGCCTCATCCCCTACGACGAGACCTATACCTTCGGTCGCACCTTCGTGGTGGGCCTGCTCAACACCCTGCTGGTCTCCGTGCTCGGCATCCTGTTTGCCACCCTGCTCGGGTTCGCACTCGGGGTCGCGCGCCTGTCGCGCAACTGGCTGGTGGCCAAGATAGCGGCCGTCTACATAGAGACGTTTCGCAACATCCCGCTGCTGCTGCAGATCTTCTTCTGGTACTTCTCGGTGCTGCGTACCCTGCCTTCCCCGCGTCAGAGCGTGGATATAGGCGGGCTCGCCTTCCTCAACGTGCGGGGCTTCTATCTGCCCAAGCCCCTGTTCGAAGAGGGATTCGGCTACGTGCTCTGGGCACTGGTACTGGCGGTGCTGCTGAGCTGGGGGCTGGGCCGCTGGGCTCGCCGCCGTCAGGCCCTGACCGGCAGGATCTTCCCGTTCTGGCGCTGTGTGGCCGCCCTGGTCATGCTGCTCCCGGGGATCACCTTCCTGCTGGCGGGAAGCCCGCTCAGCTGGAGCGTGCCCGCGCTGCAGGGGTTCAACTTCCGGGGGGGGCTGACGGTGCTGCCGGAGCTCGCGGCCCTCTTGCTGGCGCTCACCATCTATACGGCGGCCTTCATCGCCGAGATAGTGCGATCCGGCATCCTGGCCATCAGCAAGGGGCAGACTGAGGCGGCTTCCGCCCTCGGGCTCTCGCCCACCAAGACGCTGCGCCTGGTGATCATTCCCCAGGCCATGCGGGTCATCATTCCTCCCTTGACCAGCCAGTATCTGAACCTCACCAAGAACTCCTCCCTGGCGACCGCCATCGGCTACCCGGATCTGGTCTCGGTGTTCATGGGGACGACTCTCAACCAGACAGGGCAGGCCATTGAGGTCATCGCCATGACCATGGGGGTCTATCTCGTCATCAGTATCACCACCTCGGTGCTGATGAACATCTACAACCGCAGAATGACGCTGGTTGAGCGCTAGGGAGCTGTCATGTTCGTGAATGAATTGCAGGAGGCGCTGCCGCCTCCCAACCACCGTCGGGGGCCGCTCGCCTGGATCAGGCAGAACCTCTTCCCCAACTGGTGGAACGGCCTGCTGACCCTGGTGCTGGCTTATCTGTTGCTGCCACTCATCTGGTCTGCACTGGACTGGGCGCTGTTCTCGGCCACCTGGCAGGGGAGCAGCCGCGAGGCCTGCGTCCAGGGCGGTGCCTGCTGGATCTTCATCGAGAGCCGGCTGGGGCAGTATCTCTATGGCTTCTACCCGGCTGATCAGTACTGGCGCATCAACCTGACCTTCGCCGGTCTGGCGGCGCTGCTGGCCTTGCTCATCTGGCCAAAGACCCCGCGCAAGGGGTGGCTGGCGCTCTTCACCCTGCTGGTGTTCCCTGTCATCGCCTTCTTCCTCATCCATGGGGGAGCGGGGCTGGAGGTGGTGGAAACGAACCGCTGGGGCGGGCTGATGCTCACCCTGGTGCTGGCGGTGGTGGGCATAGTGGTCGCACTGCCGTTCGGTATCCTGCTGGCACTGGGGCGTCGCTCCCACATGCCGGTCATCTCCAGCCTCTGTACCGTCTACATCGAGTTCTGGCGGGCTGTGCCGCTCATTACTGTGCTCTTCATGGCGTCCGTCATGCTGCCACTGTTCATGAGTACCGAGGTGGAGCTCGACAAGCTGCTGCGGGCGCTCATCGGCATCATCCTGTTCCAGGCGGCCTATGTGGCCGAGGTGGTGAGAGGGGGGCTGCAGGCGATCCCCAAGGGGCAATATGAGGCGGGGGATGCCCTCGGGCTCTCCTACTGGAAGGTGATGGGCCTCATCATCATGCCCCAGGCCCTCAAGATCACCATTCCTTCCCTGGTGAACACCTTTATTTCCCTGTTCAAGGACACCAGCCTGGTGCTGATCATCGGGCTGTTCGATCTGCTGGCCATCTCCAAGGTGGCCCTGGCGGATCCGGCCTGGCTGGGGTATTCCACCGAAGCTTATGTCTTTATCGCCATGATCTTCTGGATGTTCTGTTTTGGTATGTCCCGCTACTCCATCTATCTGGAGCGCAAACTCAACACGGGCCACAAGCATTAGGAGTCGTTCTGATATGAAAACGGACGCAGTTGTCGAACTGAAAGAGGTCAACAAGTGGTACGGTGAGTTTCACGTGCTGCGCAACATCAACCTGCAGGTGGGCAGAGGGGAGAAGATCGTCATCTGCGGACCATCGGGCTCGGGCAAGTCCACCATGATCCGCTGCATCAACCGGCTGGAAGAGCACCAGAGCGGAGACATCCTGGTCAAGGGCACGGCCCTGACCTCGGATCTCAAGAACATCGAGACGGTGCGCCGGGAGGTGGGCATGGTGTTCCAGCACTTCAACCTCTTCCCCCATCTGACCGTGCTGGAGAACTGTTGCCTGGCGCCCATCTGGGTCAAGCAGTTGCCGCGCAAGGAGGCCGAGGAGATCGCCATGAACTTCCTGCGCCGGGTGCGGATCCCCGAACAGGCGCTCAAGTATCCGGGGCAGCTCTCCGGTGGCCAGCAGCAGCGGGTCGCCATCGCCCGCAGTCTGTGCATGAATCCCCAGGTGATGCTGTTTGACGAGCCGACGTCTGCGCTGGATCCCGAGATGGTGCGGGAGGTGCTGGATGTGATGGTGGAGCTGGCCCACGAGGGGATGACCATGCTCTGCGTCACCCACGAGATGGGGTTTGCCAAGCAGGTGGCGGACAGGGTGATCTTCATGGACCGGGGCCAGATCATAGAAGAGAACGTGCCGGATCAGTTCTTTGACAACCCCCAGTCCGATCGGACCAAGCTCTTCCTCTCCCAGATCCTGCAGCACTGAGGCAGGGCACAACCTTCAGAAAAACAGCCCGCACGCTCGAATGAGCGGCGGGCAAATGTGTACATGGAAGTCGACGACAGACAGATAAGGAGTATGTCAGCCCGGCAACAGGGTGGTGGTGCGCAGATCGCGCACGGCCAGGTTGATCTGCCGGGCCAGGCTCAGCGCCTGATGACAGCTCAACGGCTTCACATCGATGATCCCCCCTTGAAACTCAAACCGCCCCAGTGCTTCAACCATGAAACTTCCATGATGGAAGCTCTTGATATATCGAGCAATTCGACGGGGAGACCACTGCTTGAACACCTTCATGGCAAGAGACCCTGTTGTTTGGACAGGGCACACTATGCCGACGGACCGTGACACTGATGTGACACTTGATAAAGATTTGTATGAATCTGCCTTGTGATCGACTGGCGTGCAGCTCCGGCGTTGAAAAAGTAGTGAGAGTCCGGGTCCGGGGCCCGATATACTGCGGCCATTGCAGACATGACAAAGGTGCCGCACGTGGAGTGGGTGGACATAGTAGACGAGCAGGACAGGGTGATCGGGGTGGCCGAGCGCGCCAGGGTGCGTCAGGAAAACCTGCGCCATCGTGCCAGCTACATCCTGGTGCTGGATGAGGCTGAGCGCATCCTGGTGCAGCGGCGCACCCCGAGCAAGGATTTTTGCCCCGGCATGCTGGATGCCTGCGCCGGTGGCGTGGTGACCACGGGGGAGGCCATGGCCCTTTCCGCCCGGCGGGAGCTGGCCGAGGAGCTGGGGATCCGCGACGTGCCCCTGCAGGATTACGGCACCTTCTATGCCGAAGGGGAGGCGAGCGGCAGCCGCTACCGGGTCTGGGGCGGCCTGTTCAGCTGTCACTATCAGGGGCCGCTGCAACTGCAGGCCGAAGAGGTGAGCGAGGTGCACTGGATGAGCCTGGGCGAGATAGCCGATCGGGCGGACGAGTTCACGCCCGACTCCCTGCTCGCCATCGCCACCTGGCAGGCAAGGCGCCTGCCATCAGGCCAGAAATAGGGGCGACAGGCGTTCGCCCCCGATCGCGTTGTTGCTGCTCGATGGACCCCTTCGCCTTCTGGTGGAATGGGGTAGACTGGGCCTCTCTGAACCACAGAAGGATGCGTCATCATGATCACGGTCGGTCAATCCCTGCCCGCAGGGGAATTTACCTTTATCACCGCCGAGGGCAAGCAGGTGAAGGATACCCGGGCCCTGTTTGCCGACAAGCGGGTGGTGCTCTTTGCGGTGCCCGGCGCCTTCACCCCCACCTGCTCCAACGCCCACCTGCCGGGCTACGTGGTGCTGGCCGATCAGTTCAGGGCCAAGGGGGTGGAACTGTGCTGTCTGTCGGTCAACGACGCCTTCGTGATGAAGGCGTGGCAGGAGGCACAGAACGCCGCTGACATCACCATGCTGGCGGACGGCGACGGCCGCTGGACCCGGGCACTGGGTCTGGCCAAGGAGACCGGGGCCTTCGGCGGCGTGCGGGCCCAGCGTTTTGCCCTCATCGCCAACGATGGTGTGGTGGAGCGGCTCTTCGTGGAGGCGCCGGGCAAGTTCGAGGTGTCGGATGCCCAGAGCCTGCTGGCGGCGCTGTGAAAGATTAATCGGCGTTTGATTACACCTTGAAATAGCAAGCGGCCCCGTTACACTGAGGCCGCGTTTGGATGGAGCCAGGCAACTTGCCTGGCTCTCGTGTTTGCCGTGGATGAGATAGAACAATATGACCCTGGCTTTTGTTGCCCTGATTGCCGGACTGGCGTTGCTGGTCTGGAGTGCCGACAAGTTCGTGGACGGCGCCGCCGCCACCGCCCGTTACGCCGGTATGCCGCCGCTGCTGATCGGCATGGTGATCATCGGTTTTGGTACCTCGGCCCCCGAGATGGTGGTCTCCGCGCTGGCGGCCTCCCAGGGCAATCCCGGGCTCGCGCTCGGCAATGCCTATGGCTCCAACATCACCAATATTGCCCTGATCCTGGGTCTGACCGCCCTGATCAGCCCCATCGCCGTCGCCTCCCAGGTGGTGCGCAAGGAGATCCCCATCCTGCTCGGCATCACCCTGCTCTCCGGCGCCCTGCTCATCGACGGCAATCTGGGCCGGATGGATGCCGCCATTCTGGGGGCCGTGTTCGCAGTGCTGATGGGCTGGTCCATCTGGGCCGGCATGAACGGCAAGGGGGATGCGCTGGATACAGATACCGAGGAGGACATCGTCTCCGAGGGCATGTCTCTCAAGAGCGCCATCCTCTGGCTCATCGTCGGCCTGGTGCTGCTGATCGGGGCTTCCCGTCTGCTGGTGTGGGGGGCGGTGACCATCGCCCAGGGCTTTGGCATCAGCGATCTGGTGATTGGCCTGACCATAGTCGCGGTGGGGACCTCCCTGCCGGAGCTGGCATCTTCCCTCATCGCCATTCGTAAGAACGAGCACGATCTGGCCCTTGGCAACGTGCTGGGTTCCAACCTGTTCAACACCCTGGCCGTGGTGGGCATCGCCGCCGGCATCCACCCGCTCGAGGTGGCGCCCGAAGTGCTTTCCCGCGACTGGAGCATCATGATGGGGCTGACCCTGTTGCTGCTGGTGATGTGTCTGGGCCGCAAGGGGCAGGGGCGCATCAACCGGCTGGAGGGGGGCGTGCTGCTCGCCTGCTTCGTCGCCTACACAGGCTGGCTGCTGACGAGCCAGTTCATCTAGTCTGGTGATGAAATGAAAGAGGGGACGCCGCGGCGTCCCCTCTTTTTTGTGCGCGGGGCCTGGTCTCAGGCCACGGCAACCAGCTTCTGCTTCTGGGCGCTGTCCAGGATCAGGATGCTCGCCTTGGGGAAGAAGTTGAAGGTGGACGCGGAGGCCCAGGTGTAGGCCCCCATCACCCGACCCACCACCAGCTCGCCGATCTCGAGATCCGGCAGCATGATGCTGTCGCGGATGACGTCCACGCTGTCGCAGGTGGGGCCGGAGAGCACCGCATTGTGCAGTTCGCCGTGGGCATAGGGCGTGCTCACCGGGTAGGTGACGTGGTCGTAGAGCTGGCCGTTGTAGCTGCCGTAGAGACCGTCATCCAGGTAGTACCAGATCTTGTCGCCGCGGTGGGCCTTGCCCATCACGCTGGAGACCGAGGTCATGGCCGGCGCGCTGATGAAGCGGCCCGGCTCGGCAATCTTCTGTACCGTGGCGGGCAGCTTGGCCAGGGCCTCGCGGATCGGGGCGCAGAAACCGTCGATGTCGAACTCGCCGCCGTCATAGTCCACCGGGAAGCCGCCGCCGATATCCAGCACCCAGGGCTTGAGCCCGAGCTCCCAGGCCTGCTCCATGATCTCGCGGCAGGCGTCGATGGCCTGCACGTGGCGACGGGCGTGGGGCACCTGGGAGCCGACGTGGAACGACAGCCCCATCACCTTGATCCCCTTGGCCTGGGCCAGTTGCAGCAACGGCAGTGCCTGCTCCGGGGTGCAGCCGAACTTCTTGGAAAGATCGACCTTGGTCTCGGGGTTCGGGAAGCTGACCCGCAGCAGCAGTTTCACTTCATCCTTGTAGGGCAGGAACTTTTCCAGCTCCAGCGGGTTGTCATAGACAAACACGGTGCAGCCGAATTCCAGGGCATAACGGATGTCGCTGTCACGCTTGATGGGATGGGTATGGATGCAGCGTCCCGGGCGAACCCCTTGGCTGCGCACCAGATCCACTTCGCCATTGGTGGCCAGATCGAAACAGGCCCCCTCTTCCTTCAAGACAGAGACCACCGCCTCGTGGGGCAGGGGCTTGAGTGCATAATGCAAGCGCACATCGGGCAGGGCGGCCGCCAGGGCCCGATACTGTTTGCGGACGGCTGCCTTGTCGAGCAGCAGCAGGGGGGAGCCGAATTGTTCAACCAACTGACGGTAATCTTGTGCGACCAGGGTCTCGTTCATTCTCTTTTGATAGTCCTTAGGGGGCGTGATATGCCCAAGCCATATGCGATTGAACCGGCGACGGCCGGCTCAGGCGAGCGGTCCGGAGGGACCCACCAGGCACATTGCATAACTCCCTTGCAAAGTGCTTAGTTATGCGCGGGATTATCGGCTTATTGAGTTTGTGTGCAAGCATTTTGATTGGATATGTCGGCAAGTTTTTCTGGTCGAGACGAAACAGGCTCTTGATACGGGAAGCGATCAGGGCCGTGATGGGGAGCACCCCCGAAGGGAGCTTGATAAGCTGTTGATAGTTAACGAACTAATAACATCAGGCCTGGGGGTTGAGGCCAGGTAAAAAGGGGGCGCCGGGGCCAGGGAGTGCGAGACAGCTCACATTTTTTGGATTACCATGCCCGCTTCCTGATCCAAACTAGTTCGGATGAAGGTAGCAGGAGAGCGATGGGCAACCATCCACCGAAGAAGTGAATCTTTCAGGTACCGGGCAACCGGTGTGGACTGCTACTGGACGATACTCTGGAGAGACCCGTTGAATCGGGCGCCGAAGGAGCAAGGCACCGTGATTGCATCGCAATCTGGCGCCGGAAACTCTCAGGCAAAAGGACAGAGGGGATGGGATGGTTGTACCTGAGCTTGAAACTGTTCACGGTCTGTAACGAGAGGTCGTCAGCAAGGTAAAGAGCAGCGCAGGAACCGGAGTGTATGTAAATACATGAGGCTTTCGAGCAGCGCATGAGCCTTGATCACGGCCTCGCAGCAAGAGTGTGAACACGTTTTTGGCCCGCATCCGATCGCCTCTGGCCGATCGCGACACCTATGGGAAGATCATCCTTCTCCTCCTTAATCGTTGTTTTTTAAGGAGGATGCATGTCATCAATTCAATCGGCGCTCGCCGCCATCGATAGCTTTATCTGGGGTCCCCCCCTGCTGATCCTGCTGGTCGGGACCGGTATCTATCTCACCCTGCGTCTGGGTCTGCTTCAGATCGTCCGTTTGCCGCTGGCCCTCAAGCTGGTCTTTGGCCGCGATCAGGGGCAGGGCAAGCAGGGGGATGTTTCCAGCTTTGGTGCCCTGTGCACCGCCCTCTCCGCCACCATAGGCACCGGCAACATCGTCGGGGTCGCCACCGCCATCAAGCTGGGCGGCCCCGGCGCCCTGTTCTGGATGTGGATGGCTGCCCTGTTCGGCATGGCCACCAAGTACGCCGAGTGCCTGCTGGCGGTGAAATATCGCCAGCAGGACGCCAACGGCCAGATGGCGGGTGGCCCCATGTACTATCTGGAGAAGGGGCTCGGCTCCAGGCCGCTCGCCAAGCTGTTTGCCCTGTTCGGCATCGGCGTCGCCTTTTTCGGCATCGGTACCTTCCCCCAGGTCAACGCCATCAGTGATGCCATGAGCCTCTCCTTCTCGGTACCTCGTGAAGTGACCGCCGTGGTGCTGACCCTGATCGTGGCGCTGGTGACCCTGGGGGGTATTCAGTCCATCTCCAGCGTGTCGAGCAAGGTGGTGCCCTTCATGGCCATCTTCTACATCGTCGCCTGTGCCGGGGTGCTGGTGAACAATGCAGGCGCCCTGCCCGATGCGGTCATGCTGGTGATCGGAAGCGCCTTCACCGGCCATGCGGCCACCGGCGGCTTCGTCGGCGCCGGCATCATGCTGGCGATCCAGTCCGGGGTGGCGCGCGGGGTCTTCTCCAACGAGTCGGGACTGGGCTCGGCCCCCATCGCGGCGGCGGCGGCCAAGACCGATTCCTGCGTGGAGCAGGGGCTGGTCTCCATGACCGGCACCTTCATCGACACTCTCATCATCTGCACCATGACCGGCCTGACGCTGGTGGTGACCGGGGTGTGGAGCGGCGATGCGAGCGGTGCGGCCATGACCAGTCTGGCCTTTGCCCAGGGGCTGGATGCCCATGTGGGCCAGTATCTGGTGAGCATCGGCCTCCTGTTCTTCGCCTTTACCACCATCCTTGGCTGGAACTACTACGGCGAGCGCTGCACCGAGTACCTGTTCGGGGTGAAGGCGATCAAACCCTACCGCCTCATCTATCTGGTGCTGGTGGCGAGCGGTGCCTTCCTCCATCTGGACCTGATCTGGCTCTTGGCGGACATCGTCAACGGCCTGATGGCGGTGCCCAACCTCATCGGCCTCATCGGCCTGCGCCACGTGGTGATTGCCGAGACCCGCGCCTACTTCAGCCGCGACCGGGATACGGAATCCGAGCCCGAGCCGCAGACGGCCTGATGAGAAGCGGGCCTGCGGGAAGTCCTGTCACCGGGTCCCTGTCCATGGCGTCAACCGGGATCCGGGCTGGGATGGCAAAACCCGGGGCTTGATCCCGGATCTTCTGACAATATCTGTGCGAAATACGCAAAAGCCACGACGCTCATCGTGGCTTTTTTGCATTTTACGCAATGAATGGCGACGCTTGTTGCCCCCAGGGGGTCAGGGGGAGGGAATATCTCCGGAAAGCCGCTGCGCCAGCGCCCTGCTCACCCGGCTCACCAGGGCCGCCTCATCCCCCTGCCAGCCAATGGCGTGGGCCAGGGTGGTGGAGGTGCCCCGAGCAAAGCGCAGCTCGCCCCCGGCCAGTTCGTAGAAGCGGCTCGCCATCCGGGTGCCCTCGTCCACGTCGCCGGCCACCAGCAGCATGGCCTGGGCCAGCACGGCGCCGTCGTGATCCCGGCCCGGCGCCAGCCAGCGCTGGGCGGTGCCGGTCACCTTGCGCCCCCCGATCACCAGGTTGTACTGGCCGTCGCAAAACGAGCCGGGCACGAAGTCGTAGCTGCCCGCAAGACCGTATTCCTCCAGCAGGGCGAGCAGGGGCGCCCCCAGCAGCCGGTAGTAGTGGGCCAGATCCGTGGTGGTGCGGGGCAGCATGAGGGAGAGGTTGAGGATGCCGGCGCCGTGGGGCACGGCGGTGCCGCCGCTGTCGCGCACGAACACCGGCCAGCCCTCGGCGGCCAACTGCTCGCAGGCGGCCTGGTAGCGGGGCAAACGGGTGTCCTTGCGGGTGACGATGAGGCATTGGGGGCCCTGCCAGAGGAGGGCTCTGGGCTCGCCGTCACCGGCGCACTCCCGCAGCCAGCGCTGCTCCTCGGCCAGGATCTGGTCGGGTGTCTGGTGGGCGAGCGGCGGGGGCAGCAGGGTATAAGGCATGAGAGGCATCCTTTGGCAGAGGCTGCCAAGCACAGTACGCGCGGGGGCAAACAAGGTAAAGCCCCGCATGGCGGGGCTTTGGTGCAAGGATGGCGGAGGGTCAGGCCTGTACGGCGGTGCGCTTGGGCAGCAGCAGGTTCAAGATGATGGCGGTGAGGCCGCCGGTGGCGACGCCGTAGGAGAGCACGCTCCTGGCCAGCTCCGGCAGGTGTTGCAGCACCTCGGGCACCTGGGCCACTCCGAGACCCATGGCGAGCGACACCGCCAGGATCATCAGGGCACGGCGGTCCAGCTCCTCCCGGGAGATGATGCGCACCCCGGCGGCGGCGATGGTCCCGAACATGACGATGGTGGCGCCGCCGAGCACGGGTTCAGGTATTTGTTGCACCAGGCTCGCCACCGCCGGGAACAGGCCGAGCAGGGCCAGCATGGCGGCGATGAAGAGGCCGACGTGGCGGCTGGCCACCCCGGTCAGCTGGATGACGCCGTTGTTCTGGGCGAAGGTGGACATGGGGAAGGTGGAGAAGACCGCCGCCAGCATGGAGTTGGCGCCGTCGGCCAGCACGCCCCCCTTGATCCGCGCCATGTAGACCGGCCCTTCCAGCGGCTCGCCGGAGATGTCGGAGGTGGCGGTCATGTCGCCGATGGCCTCCAGCGCCGTCACCACGAAGATGATGGCGAGCGGCACGAACAACTGCCAGTCAAAGCCGAGCCCGTAGTGGAGCGGAACAGGCACCATCAGCAGGGGGCCGTCGAAGGTGGGGGCTGCCACCTTGCCCAGCAGCAGCGCCACCGCATAGCCCGCCAGCATGGCGATCATGATGGCGGAGAGGCGCAGCCAGGGGTTGCGACTGCGCTGCATCAGCACGATGAGGCCGAGCACCAGCAGGGAGAGAAAGAGGTTGGTGTGACTGGCGAAGCTGCCGTCCGCCAGGGCGCCGTAGCCGCCCCCCATGCTGATGAGCCCTACCTTGATGAGGGTCAGGCCGATGAGCAATACCACGATGCCGGTCACCAGCGGGGTGATGATCCGTTTGACCAGGTGCAGGAAGCGGCTCATGACGACGATGGTGAGGGCCGCTGCCAGCATGGTGCCGAACAGGGTGCCCAGCAGATCGTCGGTGGGCATGGCCGCCTGCTTGAGGGCGAGGCCGGAGGCGATGATGGGACCGAGGAAGTTGAAGCTGGTGCCCTGTACCGAGAGCAGGCCGGAACCGAGGGGGCCGAAACGGCGGGTCTGGATGAAGGAGGCGATGCCGGACATGACCAGGGACATGGAGACGATGTAGCGGGTGTCATCGGCAGGGAGGCCGAGGGCGTTGGCGATGATGAGGGGCGGGGTGATGATGGCGACAAACATGGCGAGCATATGCTGCAGGGCGGCGAACAGGGTCTGGGGCAGGGGGGGGACATCCTCGATGCCGTAGACCAGTTCGCTGTGGGCTCGCCTGGGGGGATGGGCCTCTCGGATGGCGCTTGGGGCGGCAGCCTGTTCCATAAATACCTCGAATGTGTGGGGGGATGGGAGAAAATTGGGCGCTATTTTAGTGATTGGTATCGCGCTTTCCAGCGCTAATTGAGCGCAAACTCGTTTATTTCCTGATGGGTTGAAACGTTTTCCTGTGGCGATTAAGATCCGCCGGTTTGTGTGAGACCGATCCCTCACAAAGGGGAGGGAGGCTGATGCATCAGGATGGGGACGGTGTAGAATGAGCCCTCGGTTCGAAGATGGAGACTCTGGATGCTGAAGCTGTCGGAGTTCTGGAGTGCCCGCGCCCACTCCGAAGATTTTACCCTGACCCGGATGGGCTTCATGACGGTGCGGCTGCGGCTGCTCACCTGTCTGCTGATGGCGGGGCTCCCGAGCTGGGCCCTGGTGGACTGGCTGACCCTGCCAGCCATCCAGTTCGAGGCGCTGTTCCAGGTCAGGATCTTCTGCCTGCTGGCCCTCTCGCCCCTCATCCCCCTCTCCTATCTCATCCACTTCAAGCGCGAGCGCATGAAGCTGGCGCTGGGCTACCTGATGGCGGTGATGATGCTCTTCTCCCTCATCTGCCTGCACAGCTTCGGCGCGGATCAGGAGATGCAGGCGGGCTACATGGCCTTCCCCTATCTGCTCATCAGCCTGTTCGCCATCTTCCCCATTCCCCTCTCCCTCAGCCTGCAGCTGGCGGGGGGGATCCTGGCCACCATGCTGGCGGGCAACTGGTTGCTGGTGGGCCAACCCCTCTGGAGCGTGCAGACCCTCAACCAGGTCTGGCTGCTGGGGCTCTTTGCCATCGCCAGCGCCTGGGTGCAGTGCGGCCAGCTCAACATGCTGCTGCAACTCTATCGGGAATCCACCACGGACGAGCTGACCGGCATGATGAACCGCCGCCTGCTGATGAAGCAGCTCGAGAAGGCGAGGGCCGCCATGATCCGCAAACAGGCTCCCTTCGCGGTGCTGCTGCTGGATCTGGACCGCTTCAAGCGCATCAACGACACCTTCGGCCATCTGGCGGGGGATGCGGTGCTCAAGGAGGTGGCGGCCACCCTGTCGGAACAACTGGAGCCTGGCATGGTGCTCGGGCGTTACGGCGGGGAGGAGTTTGCCATCCTGTTGCCCGGTTGCACGGATCTGGCACAAGCCAAGCGGGTGGCGGAGCGGCTGCGGGTCGCGGTGGAGGCGAGGTTGGTGAAAAGCCCCACCTCCGACGAGCTGCTGGAGGTGACGGTGAGCATCGGTCTGACCCTGGCCCAGCGTGGCGAGGGGGTGGAGGATCTGCTCAACCGGGCGGACGAGTGCCTCTACATGGCCAAGATGGCGGGTCGCAACTGCGTGGTGGCCGAGGCCGGCAAACCCGCGGGCGATGCAGGGCGCACAAAAACGGATGCCGCCTGAGGGCGGCATCCGGTGATGACGGGGCTGGCGTCAGGCCAGGGTGTATTTGCCGGAGAGCTGCTGGGCCAGCAGCTTGAACATGTTGAACACCGCCATGGTCTTGCCGGTCGGGGTGCCGTCTTCAGCCAGGAAGAACTCCCCCTTGAACACCAGAATGTCCCCCTTCTGCTCCACCGAGTCGGCGCGCATGCCGTGGATGAAGTCCTCGTGTTCACGAATGATCTTGTTGGCCATCTCCAGCAGGGCAGTCTCGGTGATCCGCTCTTTTTGTGGTTGCATGCTCGTCTCCTTAAACGACTACTGGGCAGGGGCACAAGGGTCGGCATGGCCGGCGCACCCCGCCTCTGATTGAAGAGGGGGCCAGCATACTGCAAAGCGGGATTTTCTGTCATTGATATGACCCCGCATTTTCCCGCTTTGCGCTCTTCCCTTATCCCAGCACCAGATTGCGCAGCCAGCGCCGCTGGCGAATGCGGCGCTGCACCAGCAGCACCTTGGAGAGCTCCTCCAGCAGGACCACCGCCACCACCCAGGAGAGGGGCCAGCCCAGCAGGCTGACCGCCACCCAGGCCAGCGGCAGGCCGATGCACCACATGCCGACGATGTCGATGAAGATGCTGTAGTTGACGTCCCCCCCCGAGCGCAGCACCCCGACGATCCCCACCATGTTGAACACCTTGAGCAGCATGCCGAGGCACAGGATGGCGAGCACCTGGCCGGCCTCAGTCATCAGCTCGCCCGGCAGGTTGCCGACCCATTGCAGCAGGCTGCCCTGCATCAGCCAGACGGCGGTCCCCACCAGCAGGGCGCCTACGGGGGCCAGCAGCAGGAAGAGCTGGGAGTGCTGCCAGGCTTCGTCATACTCCTCTGCCCCGAGCCGGTGACCGAGCAGGGTGGAGCAGGCCACCGCCAGCCCGAAGAAGAGGGAGATGAGGATGCTCTCCAGCGTGCCGAGGGTGGTCATGATGGCCAGGGCGTCGGTGCCGAGGTGCGCGTAGAGGAAGCCGTAGAGCAGCATGCCGAAGGCCCAGAGCCCGTCGTGCAGCAACAGCGGCAGGGCGATCAGGGTGAAGCGCACCACCTCCTTGCGCCTGAAGGCGGCGAGCCAGTCTTGCTTGCGCGGGATGAGACGGGGCTCGGTACGCCACACATAGGCAAGCAGCAGCGCGGTCTGCAGCAGGCGCGAAAGGGTGGTGCCCCAGGCGGAACCGGCTACTCCCATGGCCTCGGCGCCGAAATGGCCGAAGATGAGGGCATAGTTGAGGATGACGTTGGCGATGATGGCGATGATGCCGATACGGGTCGGCGCCGCGGCATTGCCCACCGAGCGCAGGGCCGACTCCAGGGGCACCACCACGGCGGTGCAGAGGATGGTGGCGCCGGTGATCATCAGGAACTCGTCGGCCAGCTCGCGCAGCGCAGGCTCCTGGCTGGCAAAGCCGAGCACGCTGCCCGGTGAGAGCACATAGACGAGGGCAAAGGGCAGGCTCACCGCCAGGGCGCCCACCAGGGCCAGGGCCAGGGAGCGGCGCACCCCGGCCATCTCGCCACGGCCGAAATATTGTGCTGCCAACACCGAGACCCCGCCCGAGAGCCCCGCTATCACCAGCAGATTGAAGAAGAAGACCCGGTTGCCCAAGCCGACCGCCGCCACAGCCGTGGTGCCGAGCTGGCTCACCATCATGATGTCGATGAGGCCGAGCAGGGAGAACATCATGGATTGCAGCGAAACCGGCAGGGCCAGTCGCCACAGTCGCGTCATGAACTCGCGATCGGTGGTTTGTTTTAAAATCGCTTGCCAATAATTCATTTATGTTAACCGGGTTGGTAAAAATCAGGGTTTGTCGTGGGTATGATAGGGGTGATATCGGGAGGCTTCACTGTGAGCCTCTCTCGGCTTTCTTGTGCAAAACTATCCTGTTGAGGTGCTATGCCATTTATCAGCGAGTGTCTGGAAATCGCCCCGGCCTGCGAAGAGCGGATGCTGGGACGCGAAGGGCTGCCCCTGCTTGGGGAGGCGGGCGTCTTCCTGACCGGCCTCTCGACGATACGGGAGCACTACCTTATCCGCCGCAACCGACCGGAGTTTCACATCCTGATGGTGAGCCATGACGAGGGGGGCGCCCTGCTCACCGATGGCGGGGAGCAGCCCATCCCGGCGGGAGCCCTGGTCTTTCTCCCGGCCGCCGTGCCGGGGGGCCTCAGGCTGGTGGGGGAAGCCTGGCATACCAGCTGGATCCTGCTGGACGACGTGCCGCGCTGGCAGCATCTGCACCGGCTTGGCCATCGCATCTGGCAGGGGGAGGAGGGGGAGCAGCTCTACCACCTGCTCAACCTGATGCAGGGGGAGGGAATTCGTTCGCCGCTTCAGCCCCAGCTGCTGAGCCTGCTGCTGGCACTCTTGGAGCGGACCCTGCAGGGGGAGGTGCGCGGCACGCCGGAGTTGCGGCTACAGGCGCTGTTTCGGCGGGTGGAGGCACGTCTGGACGAGCCCTGGAGCGTGGCCCTGCTGGCCGACCAGATGGCCTGCTCGGTGCCCCATCTGCACCGGCTCTGCCAGCAGGTGTTCGGCATGGGCCCCATGGCCTGGCTCACCGGGCTTCGCATGAACAAGGCGCGCCAGTTGCTGCTCTACACCAACTGGCCGCTGGCCGAGCTGGCGGCCCGGGTCGGATACAGCGACGGCGCCAACTTTGCCAACCGTTTTCGACGTCTGACGGGTCAGACTCCGGGGGCCTTTCGTCGACTGGGTCGCAAACCTTTCGCAAGGGAGGTGCAAACCCTTTGAAATTGTTGGCTCAAGCCCATAGGATCGACGAGCCACACAGTCAAGGTACAGATCCATGTTTGAAGATAATAATCAGAAACGTCCCCTCTACATTCCCTACGCAGGTCCAGCCCTGCTGGAGACGCCGTTGCTCAACAAGGGCAGCGCCTTCACCAGCGAAGAACGCAGCAGCTTCAATCTGGAGGGTCTGCTGCCCCAGAACATCGAAACCATCGAAGAGCAGGCAGAGCGTGCCTATCGCCAGTTCATGGCGTTTGGCAACGACATGGACAAGCACATCTATTTGCGTAACATCCAGGATACCAACGAAACGTTGTTCTACCGCCTGCTGAACAACCACCTCACCGAAATGCTGCCGGTCATCTACACCCCGACGGTCGGCAAGGCGTGCGAGGAGTTCTCCAACATCTATCGTCGTGCTCGCGGCCTCTTCATCTCCTATCCGGACAAGGACAGGATCGATGACATGCTGCAAAACGCCACCAAGCAGAACGTCAAGGTGATCGTGGTCACCGACGGCGAACGCATCCTGGGCCTCGGGGATCAGGGCATCGGCGGCATGGGCATTCCCATCGGCAAGCTCTCCCTCTACACCGCCTGTGGCGGCATCTCCCCGGCCTACTGCCTGCCGGTGGTGCTGGATGTGGGCACCAACAACCAGCAGCTGCTGAACGACCCCTTCTACATGGGGTGGCGCCATCCGCGCATCTCCGGCGAAGAGTACGACGAGTTCGTCGATGCCTTCATCCAGGCGGTCAAGCGCCGCTGGCCGGACATCCTGCTGCAGTTCGAGGATTTCGCCCAGGGCAATGCCACCCCGCTGCTCAACCGCTACAAGGATGAGCTGTGCTGCTTCAACGATGACATTCAGGGGACCGCCGCGGTGACCCTGGGCAGCCTCATCGCCGCCTGCAAGGCCTCCGGTGCCAAACTCTCCGAGAAGCGGGTCGCCTTCCTCGGGGCGGGCAGTGCCGGGTGCGGCATCGCCGAGCAGATCGTGGCGCAGATGAAGGCCGAAGGGCTGACCGACGCCGAGGCGCGGGGCCGGGTCTTCATGGTGGACCGATTCGGTCTCATCACCGACAAGATCCCCAACCAGCTCGACTTCCAGCGCAAGCTCTCCCAGCCGGTCGAGCGGATCAAGGAGTGGCCGGTGGGGGACAACATCTCTCTGCTGGAGGTGATGGAGCACGGTCGCCCGGACATCCTGATCGGGGTCTCCGGCCAGCCGGGTCTGTTTACCGAAGAGGTGGTCAAGACCATGCACAAGCACTGTGCCCGTCCCATCATCTTCCCGCTCTCCAACCCCACCTCCCGGGTCGAGGCGACACCTGCTGATCTCATTCGCTGGACCGACGGCCAGGTGCTGGTCGCCACCGGCAGCCCGTTCGCACCGGTGGAGTACAAGGGCAAGCGTTACGTCATCGCCCAGTGCAACAACTCCTTCATCTTCCCGGGGATCGGCCTTGGGGTGATCGCCTCCGGTGCCAACCGGGTGACCGATGCCATGCTGATGTCGGCCAGCCGCGCCCTGGCGGATTGTTCACCCCTGGTGAAGGGGGAAGAGGGCTCCTTGCTGCCGGATCTGGCGGACATCCATCAGGTCTCCCGCTACATCGCCAAGATGGTGGCCAAGACCGCCATGTTGCAGGGCAAGGCGGTGCAGACCCCCGATGATGTGATCGATCAGGCCATCGAGGCGAACTTCTGGCGCCCCGAGTACCGCCGCTATCGTCGTACTTCCTTCTGATCCCAAGGGGACAGACATGCAGAAGGGATGCCTCGGCATCCCTTTTTTGTGCACGGCTGTGAAGGAAGAGGAGGTTATTGTGCCGGTTGCTCGGCGGGGGCGGGCTCGGCGGGATTGCTGACACCGGTGACCCGGATTTCGACCCGGCGATCCGGGGCCAGGCAGTCGATGAGGGCAGCCCTGGCCTTGATGGCATCACACTGGGTGCCGGTGACCGGGTTGCTCTCGCCATTGCCCTGGATGCTCACCTTGTCTGCGGGCAGCCCCTTGCCAATCAGGAAGTTGGCGACCGTGCTTGCACGGGCCTCCGACAGTGCCTGGTTGTTGGCATCCGAGCCGATGCGGTCGGTGTAGCCCATCACCATGGCGTTGCCATCCTTGGGTTTGACGTCGACGATCTGCTGGTAGAGGGCGTCGAGTGCCTGCATCCCCTCCGGTTTGAGCTCCGCCTTGCCAAAGGCAAACAGCACATCCGAACTCAGGTTGAAGGTCTGATCCACCGGCTCGGGAGCCGGGGGCGGCGGTGCCACGACCAGAGGCGCGGCCACCGGCACTGCGGCGACGGTGCGATTGGGGTGAAGCACCAGCTCGATGGTGGCGGTACTGATGTCGTTGACCCAGCGTTTGGTACCGCTGCCCACCTTGTCGTTGTCAGGATCGTCCCCGACTCGCACCATGTAGCGGTAGCGGGTCTGGATGTCTACCCAGTCGCTCAGTCTGGCGGTCAGGCCCAGACCCGCCAGGGGAGCAAGATTGTCATCTCCCCCGTTGACGGAGTCGACGTGATAGAGATAACCGCCCCCTTCGGCAAAGACAGAGAAGATGTCCCCCAGGGGCAAACGGCCAATGACCGAAAGGGTGGCCCCCTTGCTGTTGAAGTCCTGGCCGGCAATATCCCAGTCACCGGTGGAGAGGTAGCCGAGCTCTGCCCCCAGATTCTCGTTGTAGTTGTAGCCGACAAAGGCGTTGATGGCGGTTGCGTCCTTGCCGACGTCCTGGCTGAAATCATCGATGTCATGGGCAAAGGCCCAACCACCCCCAGCCCCCACATACCAGTCGTGAACAGGTGCCGCCTGGGCGGCACTCGTCGCCAGTGCCAATGCAATCCACACAGGTTTCAGTCTTATGTTCATCGCGTATCCTCGTCGATGTTGGGTGTTATAGGGCTCCCAGCCCTTTGCTATGTATAGCCAACATTATGTATAGGCGATGTGAGCGCTTTAACCATTTAAGTGACGCATCTGTATGGAGAATCGGTGGGGCAGGCAGGTGGGCAGCCCGCGTTGGTGGTGCCGTGCGGGCATTAAAAAAGGGGCCGGAATGGCCCCTTTTTGCAACAGGTGGTCAACCTCTTATTGCTGCACTTCCTGTACGCCGGTGACGCGCACTTCGACGCGGCGATCCGGTGCCAGGCAGGCGATCAGCTGAGCCTTGGCCTTGATGCCGTCACACTGGGTACCAGTGACCGGGTTGGCTTCACCACGACCTTCGATGGATACCTTGCCAGCCGGCAGACCCTTGCCAACCAGGAAGTCGGCCACGGTGCGGGCACGGGCTTCAGACAGCTTCAGGTTGTAGGCATCGGAGCCGATGCGGTCGGTGTAACCCACCACCACGGCGCTGCCATCTTTCGGCTGGACGTCGACGATCTGCTGATACAGGGTGTTGAGCGCAGCAGCCCCTTCCGGCTTCAGGGTGGATTTGCCGAAGGCAAACAGCACGTCCGAGCTCAGGGAGAAGTTCTTGTCGACCATGACGGGTTCGGGAACCGGCTCGGGAGCCGGTGCCGGGGCCGGTGCCACATAGGTGGTGCGGTTCGGGTGCATCACCAGTTCCAGGGTGGCGACGCTCATGTCGGTTTTCCAGGTTTTCTGATCGTCACCCAGATCCCACATGTAGCGGTAGCGGGCCTGCAGGTCGATAAGGTCGGAGAGCTTGGCAGTCAGACCCAGACCCGCCAGCGGCGAGGTCCCGTTGTCGCTCTGGCCATTGCCGTTGACGTGGTTGAAGTAGGCACCCCCTTCGGCGAAGACGGAGAAGATGTCATTCATGGGCAGGCGTGCGATACCGGACAGGGTGGCACCCTGGGTCTTGAAGTCGACGCCATCGACGCCAGCCTTGCCGGCATAGAGATAGCCGAGCTCGGCTGCAAAGTTCTCGGTGAAGTTGTAACCGCCGAACAGGGAGAGCGCGGTGGCGTCCTTGTCAGCATCCTGGCCGAAGGTATCCAGGTCGTGGCCATAGGCCCAACCTGCACCCATACCCGTGTACCAGTCGTCGGCCGCCTGAGCGGTGGTGGTTCCCATGGCTGCAATGGCCAGAGCAATCAGGGTTGGTGCCATTTTCATTTTCATCGTTTTATCCTCGTTGAGTTGCCGTGCTATGGGCGTACTGCGCACTCTTTGTTATACCGGTCGCAGATGACACTTCATGTGCGACACCGTGAGCGGATCACGGACGGCTTGAATAAAAAATGGATGGAAACCTGGATTCTCATGAAGCTGTTTCTCCATGGACAACTAACCGGGCACTGAGCACTTTTAATAGTTCATCCAATGTCTTATACCAATCGGATTAAACATTAGGTCAGTTTTATCCAATCTCGGCTACAAAGTGACATCACCCGCTCCACATCGGCA
>NZ_JAPDBP010000005.1:94030-198753 GCF_027705305.1 Aeromonas sp. QDB17 | reverse complement strand
TGCCGATGTGGAGCGGGTGATGTCACTTTGTAGCCGAGATTGGATAAAACTGACCTAATGTTTAATCCGATTGGTATCACTCCCTGGAGGCGCATGCCCTGAAAGGGGCCTTGGAGGTAGAGGGAGTCAGGGTGCGCCTCAGCGGCGAAGGGCTCTCCGGCGCGCTTGGGGAGCTGCCGGTGGATCTGCTGCAAGTGACCCTGATGGTGAACGAGCGGGATCGTCAGCGGGCGGGCCGGATCATCGAGCGCTACCAGCAGCGCCAGGGCAACGGCTGGCTGTGCGGCCAGTGCGGGGAGGAGAACGGCGCCAACTTCGATATCTGCTGGCGCTGCCATCACGATCCCCAGGATCATTGAACGCCCCTCGCGCCCTCAGCGCAGGGTGAAGTCGATGTCATCCCCCGCATGGGCATCGTGGTAGGTGGCGAGATCCAGCTCCTTCTCGCTGCGGGCGATGAGCACGGAGACCAGGATGTCGCCGGAGACGTTGACCGTGGTGCGCGCCATGTCGAGGATCCGGTCTATGCCGGCGATGAGCGCCACCCCTTCCAGCGGCAGTCCCACGGCAGTGAGGGTCAGGGTCAGCAGCATCAGCCCGGTACCGGGTGTGCCCGCCGTGCCGATGCTGGCCAGCGTGACGATGCTGATGAGGGTCAGGTAGTCCACCAGATGCAGATCCACCCCGAAGGCCTGGGCCACGAACAGGGCGGTGACTCCCTGATAGAGGGCGGTGCCATCCATGTTGATGGTGGCGCCGATGGGCAGCACCTTGGCGGTGATGGCGGGGGAGACCCCGAGCCTGCGTTCGGCGCAGGCCAGGCTGATGGGCAGGGTGCTGCTGCTTGAACTGCTGGTGAAGGCCACCGCCTGGGCATCGACGATGCTCTTGAAGTAGTGCAACGGGTTGAGGCGCGCCATCAGGAGCAGCAGGCTGCTGTAGACGCCAAGCACGTGGAGCAGGCAGCCGAGGTAGACGGCGCCGATCACCTTGAGCAGCGGCAACAGCAGGCTGACGCCGTACTTGCCGGTCATCCAGGCCATCAGGGCGCAGACGCCATAGGGGGCCAGGGCCATCACCATCTGGGTCAGCTTGAACATTCCCTCCGCTAGGGAGGTAAAGAACAGGATGGCGGGGCGGCCGCGTCGCCCGGTGGCGTTGAGGGCGAGAGCGAGGGCCACGGCGAACACGATCACCTGCAATATCTTGCCATCGCCCATGGCCTGCACCGGGTTGCGCGGCACCAGGTGGCTCAGCACGCTGGCCAGGGTAGGTTGCTGCGCCATGGCGCCCCGTTCATAAGGACCCATATTGGCGCCCATGCCCGGTTCCAGCAGCCAGCCCATCATCAGGCCGATGCAGATGGCGACGGCGGTGGAGCAGAGATAGAAGCCGATGGCCTTGCCGGCGATGCGGTCGAGCCGCTTGCCCTTGAGCAGGGCAGTGAGGCCTGCCAGGACGGAACAGAAGATGAGGGGCACCATCAGCATCTGGATGGTGTTGACGAACAGGACGCCGATGGGCTTGAGCAGCAGGGCCTGCTCGCTGAAGCAGAGCCCCAGACCTATCCCGGTCAGCATGCCGAGCAGGGTCTTCAACCAGAGCGGGCGACGGGTCCAGATCCGCCAGGGTTTGAAGACCAATCCATGGAACAGCATGACGCCAATATCCTTATTTTCTGTCTGCGGTGGCAAAAAGGGGCGACAGTGTAGCCATCCCCCCGTCAGGTTGCCACATTATCGACAAAGCGGCGCTCACGACCAGCCCGCTGGCGTTAAAAAAGGCGTTTTGTTGGCCTATATCAAGAACCCTCTCCGGGCTTCGGGCTTTAATTGTCATCTGACATGATGATTAAAGAGGTTCGAGATGTCCCAATCGATACACGGTCACGAAGTGATGGAGATGATGCTGGAGCAGGAGAGTCCGTTTACCCGGGCCAGCCTCAGGGCGGCGATCGCCTCGCGCTTCGGTGCCGAGGCCCGGTTCCACACCTGCAGCGCCAGCGAGATGGACGCTGACGCCCTGATCGACTTCCTGGCCAGGCGCGGCAAGTTCATCGACTCGGAGTCAGGGTTCCAGACCCGCGCCGACAAGATCTGCAACCACGGATGATCGCCAGCGGCGAGCGCGGTGGGGCGCTCGCCGAATCCCGCCACCTTTGTTATATTTCGCCCTCCTTCCCCTCTTGTTGAAAGGTTCTGCCCGGGCGCTCTATGGACACATTCTCCGCTGCCGTCATGCTGTTTCTGATCATGGATCCGCTGGGCAACCTGCCGGTCTTCCTCTCCATCCTGCGCCATGTCGACCCCAAGCGTCGACGCAAGGTAATGCTGCGGGAGCTGTTGTTTTCACTGGTGATCATGATGGGCTTCCTGTTCGCCGGTCAGCAGATCCTGAGCTTCCTCAACCTGCGTCAGGAGGCGGTCAGCATCGCGGGGGGCATCATCCTCTTCCTCATCGCCATCAAGATGATCTTCCCGAGCCCCGGTGGCGTGACCGGGCTGGCGGCGGGGGAGGAGCCCTTCCTGGTGCCCATGGCCATCCCCATGATTGCGGGCCCCTCCATCCTGGCTTCCCTGCTGCTTCTGGCCAACCAGGAGCCGACCCGGATGGTGGACTGGTCATTGGCCCTGCTGATGGCCTGGGGGGCCAGCGCCGTGATCCTGATGTTCTACGAGCTGTTCAACAAGCTGCTGGGTGAGCGAGGACTCACCGCGGTGGAGCGGCTGATGGGCATGCTGCTGGTGATGATCTCGGTGCAGATGCTGCTGGATGGGGTACACCACTATCTGGCGGTGACGGGTCAGAACTGACGGGGCGAATGCTGATGTCAACGTGAAACGGGGCTTCTTGAGCCCCGTTTTTTTTGCGCGTCAGGCGGCAGCGGCCGGGCCGTCCGCCGAGGTTTCCAGCTTGCCCATGATGAGGGCGAGCAGGGTCTCCCGCAGCCAGCGGTGGCCCGGATCCTCCTCGTGGCGCTGATGCCAGATGAGCAGGTGGGAGATGCTGTCCAGGGCGATGGGCAGCGGCAGCGGCACCAGGGGATAGACCTGGGTCGCGTGGCGGGCATAGAGCCTGGAGAGGGTCACTATCATGTCCGAGTGCATGCCCATGCGCAGGGCCGCCTCGAAGGAGGGCACGGTCGCCTCGATCCGGCGATAGAGATCCTGCTCCGCCAGCTTGTGATCCAGCATCCAGCGATCCCGCCCCTCGCAGTAGGTCTGCACATGGGGATAGGCGAGGTAACGGGCGAGATCCCACTCGGGCTCCTGCAAGGCAGGGTGATCCCGTTGCACCAGGCAGGTGAGATCGTCGATGGTGAGCAACCGCTGGCAGATGGCGTTGGGCAGGGTGTCGAGGCGAAAATCCGAATTGATGCAGTTCTCCCGCACCGTGAAGGCGATATCCACCTGGCCCTGGCTCATCTCGGTCAGGCTGTGTTCGGTCCACTCCTCGTAGCGCAGGCGGATGCCAGGGGCCTGACGCTTCAGTTCGCTCAGGTAGAGGGGGGCAAACAGGGTGAAGGCGCTGTCCATGCTGGCGATGACGAACTCCCGCTCCGTGCTGGCGGGATCGAAGTCCGGCGGCTGGATCAGGTTGTCCAGGGAGAGCAGTATGGGCTGCAGTTGCTGCTGGAGATCCAGGGCGCGGGGAGTGGGATCCATCCCGTAGGCCGAGCGCACGAACAGGGGATCGTCAAAGGTCTCCCGCAACCGTCCGAGGGCCTTGCTGACGGCGGACTGGCTCAGGTGCAAACGGCGTGCAGCCCGGCTGCCGTTGCGCTCTTCCAGCAAGACTTGCAGGATTATCAACAGATTAAGGTCTATGCGTGCAAGCTGTTCCAGCAACATGATATGAATCCTCTTCAATTCCTAGATGAATATATACCATTTGTTTTCATATCTTGGCGATCCTATGCTCGACGGGTCTCTCGCCCTGGTGGCGGCTGGTACAGGATGTAGCGGTTGAGGGGACAAGTAGCACCGACTCATACGGCGGCCCATGGTCGCCGTATTTTTTTGCGCCTCGTCGCCGTTTTTGCGCGATTTTTTCGCCAACTTGCACCTGCCTTGATTTTGCCCAACAATCGATACGCTTTCTTTTGATACAACCTCCAGGTATCTAACAGTCAGGAGTCTCCCTATGGGACTGGGTGGCATTCATATCTGGCATCTGCTGATCCTGCTCGTGGTCGTCGTCGTGGTGTTTGGCAGCAAACGCCTGGCTGGCGCCGGTGAGGATCTGGGCACTGCCATCAGGGATTTTCGCAACGCCTTGCGCGACGATGACAATATCCGGAATAAGTAGGAGTGAACGTATGTCTGTAGACGAGAAAGTGGAACTGAACGAGACCTGTGACAGTTGTGGCTGTTTTGCCGAAATCGGCACCATCATCGGCGAAGGTGACGACGTCATGGAGCTGGTGATCGAGGCCGCTGCAGAAGCCGACGCCCGTGAGAAATTTGCAGCTTACGAGGCGCTGGCCAAGCAGGTCACTGCCGACGCCAAAAGCAGCAGCGAGCTGAGCCGGGGCCCGGATGGCGTGATCCTGAAGGCCCGCCTGCAATTCACCTGCACCGCCGAGAAGCTGATCTTCGAGATGCGCGCCCGCTCCCTCTGAGATCGTGATGACACGGCAGGCTTGCCTGCCGTCTTGCTCTGCCCCTCGCTTTTTCCCTCCCTTTGCGTTGTATAGTGAGTTATCCCACGGACGATCCGTTTTCCGTCCGGCATGCGCCGATCGGCAGAAGATCCCGCGACGCCCCATGACTTGGCGCAGGCGCCTTCTCTGACAGACCCGACGGTGCGCACCGGCCCACAGCGAGGTGGTTACATCATGATGCGGCGATGGATCTGGGCCCTGCTGGCTCTCTGCTCTCTCCCTCTGCTGGCGGCGGATCTCAAGCCGCAGTTGCTGCCCCAGGCCGGTGATCTCGAACACATCCTGCAAAAAAAAGAGCTCAGGGCCCTGGTGGTCTATGAGCGGGGTTTTTTCTTTTTCGACAAGGGAGCCCAGTACGGCATCCTGGTCAATCAGCTTCAGGGATTCGAGCGCTGGTTGAACCAGACCTACCTGGCCAAGGAGAAGCTCAAGCTCAAGATCATTTATATCCCGGTGCGCCAGGACAAGCTGCTGGACTATCTGGCCGAGGGGCGCGGGGATCTGGTGGCCGCCAACCTGACGGTCACCCCCACCCGGCGCGAGCAGGTGACCTTCTCCCAGCCGCTGATCGCCCCCATCGAGGAGTGGGTGGTGAGCCAGCGGGATCTCCCTGCCTTCAATCGCATCACCCAGCTGTCCGGCCGGCGGATCTGGGTGCGAGCCAGCTCCAGTTATTTCGAGAGCCTGCACCAGCTCAACTGGCTGTTTCGGGAGCTGGGGTTGCCCCCGGTCTACATCGAGACGGTTCCCGAATACCTGCAGGACGGGGACCTGCTGGAGATGGTGTCAGCCGGGATCATTCCGCTGACGGTCACCGACAGCTTCAAGGGGCGGATCTGGCTCGACATGATTGGCGGCCTCAAGGCCCACAGACTGATACCGCTGCGGGACAAGGGGCGCAGCGCCTGGGCCCTGCGCAACAACAGCCCGGAGCTGCTCAAGGCGGTGAACGCCTACATCTCGGAGTCGAGCAAGCGGACCCTCTACAGTGACATGACATTGCGCCGCCTGCTGGCGCAGAGCGACCGCATGAGCAACATACTGGCGCCGGACCCGCTGGGGCGACTGTCGACCATTCGCAAGGTACTGGAGGCCCAGGCGGACAAGTATCAGCTGGACTGGCTGATGCTGGCCGCGCTGGCTTACAAGGAGTCGGGGCTCAATCCCAATGTCGGCTCTCACCGGGGGGCCGTCGGCATCATGCAACTGCTGCCGAGTACCGGCAAGGAGGTGGGGATCCGAGGCGCCAGACTCACCAGTCTGGAGGGCAATGTGGAGGCGGCCTGTCGCTACATGCGACTCATCCTGGACACCTACTTCAATGATCCCGGGATGGACAGGCTCAATCGCCATCTGTTCGCCCTGGCCGCCTACAATTCGGGTCCGAACCGGGTCCAGGCATTGCAGGCCAAGGCGGCCGACAAGGGGCTGGATCCGAACGTCTGGTTTGGCAACGTGGAGCAGCTGGTGGCCAACGACGTGGGCCAGGGGCCCATCAACTACGTTGGCACCATCTACAAATACTACGTGGCCTACCGTTTCAGCCTGCCCCAGCTGGAGGGCAAGTCAGAGGCCATCGAGGCGGTGCAGCCCTGAGCCTGTCAATGCTGGCCGGGGAGGGGATCATCGTGATGCTGCGCAAAGGGTTCCCAGCCCAGATCCCGGTGCTGCTGGTACCAGGGCATCAACAGCCTGGCCGGGGTGGGATCCGGTTGGCTGGCATGAGGTCTCTGACTGAGGGAGGGGTGGTCGCGCAGTTCCATCATCGGCTCCTTGACACTGGGCTATCGGGGCGGTTGTCTGGGTTATGCCACCACCAGATGACAGGGAGATGACCCTTGATCCCCGCCGAGTTTGCCTTGCTCGCCGATCCCGGCGCCGCCCTGAAAGCCCGATGCCAGTTGATCCGCCAGGCTCGCCACCGGATCCTCGCCCAGTATTACAGCTGGGAAGAGGACGGCAGCGGCAAGCTGCTGCTGGCGGAGCTGGTGCGGGCGGCCAGGCGCGGAGTGGTAGTGCAACTGCTCATCGACGATCTCTACGGCGGGGAGAACCGCTTTCTGGAGGCGGTGGCGGCGGAACCGGGCATCGAGGTGCGCCTGTTCAACCCCTTCTGGCTGCGGGGCTGGCGTCCCCTTACCTTGCTGCTGGAAGGGGTGCTGAGCTTTCGCCGCATCAACCACCGGATGCACAACAAGCTGCTGCTGGTGGATGGCAGCCAGGCGGTGATCGGCGGGCGCAACATCGGTGATCGTTACTTCGGGCTGGGGATGCCGCCTCACTTCATCGACCTGGATCTGGTCTGCCGCGGCCCCCTCTGTCAGCAGGCCGAGCAGGGGTTCGCGCTGTTCTGGCACAGTCGCTGGAGCCACCCGGTCCGTCGCCTGTTGAGACGCCCCTTGCTGCCAGCCGAAACCCGGGCCCTGAACGACTTCCTGCTGACCCTGACCGACCCCGCCATGGCGGCCGCCTATGATCTGCCGGCCACTCTGTTTGATGAGTGCCCCATTCCCCTTTGCTGGCATCCCGGGCGAGGGCAGTGCTGGTTCGATCGCCCCGGCAAGGGGCTGGTCGCCCGGCCGACCACGGCGCCCCTGCTGGGACGCATGCTGGCGAGCAATCAGGGGGCCCTGAGGTTGGTGAGCCCTTACCTGGTCCTGACACGGGGGCTGCGTCGCCGGCTCAAGGGGCAGCGACGGCAGGGGGTCGACATCGAGATCCTGACCAACTCCCTGGCCAGCACGGACGTGCCCCTGGTCTATGGCGCCTATCGACGTCACCGCCACTGGCTCGAGCGTCAGGGGGTCACCCTGTTCGAGCTGACGACGGAGGCGTTCAGTCTGCATGCCAAGCTGATCCTGATGGGGAAGGAGGAGGCGCTGCTCGGCAGTTTCAACCTGGATCCCCGCTCCCTGATGCTCAACACCGAGTTGATGCTGCACCTCCATAGCCCGACGCTGTGCGACGAGTTGCAGCAACTCATCGATGGCTGGTTGCAGCAGGCCGTGCACCCGGTGGTGGCGTCCCCCTCTGCATGGCGGCGCCTGCTGGCGCAATTGAGCGATTGGTTACCTTTGCATCGTTGGTTGTGAGTGGGATCCGCCTTGTGCGAGATCTCGCAAAGCCTTGTGCGCCTTCGAGGATAACGTTTGCCATCCAAAGACGGGACTGGATTGCATCGTATTGTTTTTAATCGATTTATATTAAGAGTGCAGTAACAATCCAGGGGCCTCGACTGCATAGAGGTGCGTGTAGAACGGTTTTTTATTTTATTTAACTGCGTAGTATCTCGAGTGCAAGGACAAACACGGCGGCTGGTCTGCCGTGTGGGTGACGGCAACAGGGGAAATGGGCCAACCGGATTGCTCCGGCAGGCGAGGCGGATCGGGAGCGGAAACCCGTGATGCCAGACAGACCCCCGTGGTTGCGGGAGCCCAATATGGAACATGCTATTTGCGAGGGGGTGACATGCGAATGTTGCCCCATTTTTTTATGCCCGCCGTCCGTTTGCCCAATCAAAAAGACCGCCTGCTGGCGGTCTTTTGCGTGATGTCTCGGCGATCAGGCGAGGCCCGCCAGCAGACGACTCCAGTTGCGCTTGGCAACGAGGAAACCGTCTCGCAACGTGCGGTACTCCAGTTGCAGCCTGAGCCTGTCGTAGCGTGCGAGGGCTGTGCGCTTGCGCTGCTCCAGCAGTGACTTGCGGCTGGCATAGTAGTGCTGGATCTGCAGGCTCAGCTTGTCGTACTCCTCCTGCAGCAGTGCCTGCCAGCGTTCCCTGTCATCCTGCTTGTGCACTCTGGCCTGGGCGCGCTTGAGCTGCATCTCCAGCCTGGCCTGTTCGATGCGTTCCTCCGGGCAGGATCTCAGGTCTTTGGCGAGCCCGCACCAGGCGGCTGTGCGGATCAGCCACTTGGTGGGGTCGAACTGCCACCACTGAATGCCGTTGCGGTAGTCGTTCTCGAACAGGTGATGGAAGTTGTGATAGCCCTCGCCAAAGGTGAAGAAGGCTAGGATGCCGTTGTCCCGGGCGCTGTTGCGATCCGTGAACGGCTGGCTGCCCCAGATGTGGGCCAGGGAGTTGATGAAGAAGGTGGTGTGATGGGTCATCACCATGCGCAGCACCCCGGCCAGCAGCAACATACCGAGCAGATCCCCGTGCAAGAGGCCGAGCAGCAGCGGAATGCCGATGTTGGTGACCAGAGCCAGGGTCAGATAGTGCCTGTGCTGGAAGGCGACCACGGGGTTGTTTTGCAGGTCGCGCACATTGCTGTAGTCGTGGTAGGTATCGCGCTGGTATTCCCGCAGCATCCAGCCGATGTGGGAGTACCAGAAACCGCGACCCGCACTGTAGGGATCCTTCTGGTTATCATCCACGTGGCGGTGGTGGCGGCGATGATCCGAGGACCAGTGCAGCGCCGAGTTTTGCAGGGCTAGCGCGCCTCCGATGGCGAAGATCCATTGCAGGGCCGGGTGCGCCTTGTAGGCCTTGTGGGACCAGAGCCTGTGGTAGCCGGCGGTGATGGAGATGCCGCAATAGCAGAACAGCAGCAGGAAGCAGAGCCACTGCCAGAGGTCGTAGCCCTGGCTCAGTCCATACCAGGGGACCGCTATCAGTGCCGTCAGCCCGGAGAGGGCGAACAGCAGGGTGTTGGTCATGATGATCGGGGGGCGGTCCATTTCACTCGGCTCCTTTCAGCGAACAGCTGTTCACTATTCTCCATTGAGCCGGAATGCGGGTCAATGGTAAAAAAGTCGGAGACAAACCTGATCCCGGCCCCGCCTTCGGGTTATCATCTGGCCTCGCTAATCTCAAGGTGACTGTTTTCGTGGGTATTCGCGCGCAACAAAAAGAAAAAACCCGGCGTACGCTGATCGAGGCGGCGTTCAGTCAACTCTGCGCCAACCGCAGTTTCTCCAACCTCAGCCTGCGGGAAGTGGCCAGAGAGGCGGGCATAGCGCCGACCTCCTTCTATCGCCACTTTCGGGACATGGAAGAGCTGGGGCTGACGCTGGTGGACGAGGGAGGGCTGACCCTGCGCCAACTGATGCGCCAGGCGCGCCAGCGCATTGCCGGTGGTGGCAGCGTCATCAGCACCTCGGTGCAGACCTTCATGGAATTCGTCGAAAACAACCCGAACATCTTCCGGCTGCTGCTGCGCGAGCGCTCCGGCACCTCGGCTGCATTCCGTCAGGCGGTGGCCCGGGAGATCCAGCACTTCATCGCCGAGCTGACCGATTATCTGGAAGCCACCACGCAGGCGCCACGGGAAGAGGCCTATATCCAGGCCGAGGCCATGGTGACCATCGTCTTTAGCGCCGGTGCAGATGCCCTCGACATGACTCCGGAAGAGTGCAAGGCACTGTCGGAGCGCACCATCAGCCAGTTGCGGATGATCGCCATGGGCGCCGAGGTGCAGAACCGCAAGCGCCACGAATCTCTCACATAACGCAATGATGGACAGCCTCATGCATGAACCGAACGCGATTCCGAAGAAGCCCCTGGTGCTGGCCCTGCTGATCGGTATCTGTGGCGATGCCTTCCTGTCGGCCTTGACGGAGTCGGTCGTCCCCTTCTCCTTCTATCCCCTCATCGCCCTGTTGCTGGCGGCCAGCCAGCTCTATCAGCACTATCGCCATGAGCCCATGGTGGGCAACACACCAAGCTGCATTCTGCTCTGCTTCTTTATCGGCGTGTTCGGCCATTCTGCCCTGGTCAAGGTGCAGTACCCCGAGCTTGGCAGCAACTTCTTCTCCCTCATTGCCATGCTGCTGCTGCTCGCCGCCCTCTCCATCAAGCTGGGAATCAGCCTCGGAAAAACGCAAAAGGAGTGACGAATCACTCCTTCTGGTCGGGCCGGGGGTGGCCTAGTCGGCACTGGGGGGAGTCTCTCCCTTCTTCCTGGCGTCTATGATGGCCTGCAGCTTGGTGCGGATATCCATCATGCCGAACACCCCGAAGATCAGCACCTGGGTGAATTCGAGACGAGTGACCGCGAAGTAGGGTTTGCAGGCCGCCTTGATCATGCTGGCCTGTACCCAGTGCATCAATATCACGATGACGCCGCACACCGGCAGAAAGCCGTTCAGTTTGCCCGGCAGGGTGCCCAGCAGGGCGAGTGCCACACCGAACCAGAAGAACAGCAGCACCCCCATCGCCAACAGATTAAACACCCGCTTCATCGTTTACCTCCCGTACATAGAGTTGATAGCAGGCCTGATGTGATCGACCTGCTTGTCCTTGAGCCGTTGTCCAAATTGACGGAGAAGGGGACTGTGCCCATCTCCCCTTTACACAGCTGCGTCATGCTTGGTGTCCCGCAGATAGAGCTGATAGCAGACCTGACCAGCCTGCTTGTCCTTGAGTAGTTTCCAGCTGGCGGGCAGCGCCAGATCGGCCATCTCTTTTTCCCGCTCCAGATAGATGAGGGCATCGGATGCCAGCCAGCCGCGTTGCTCCAGCAGCTCGCACACCTGGGGCAGCAGCTCGCGACGAAACGGTGGGTCCAGAAAAACCAGATCGAACGGCGTGGCCGGGCCTTGCAGCCAGCTCACGGCATCAGCCTGGATCACCTGCCCCTGGCTGCTGCCCAGGGTCGTCAGGTTCTTCTTGAGCTGGTCGGCGGCGCCTCTGTCCATCTCGATCAGGGTGACCTGTTCGGCATAGCGGGACAAGGCTTCCAGCCCCAGCCCGCCGCTGCCGGCGAACAGATCCAGGCAGCGGGTACCGCGCACGTGGGGAGCCAGCCAGTTGAAGATGGTCTCCTTGACGCGATCCGTGGTGGGTCTGAGCCCTTCCACATCCCTGACGGGGAGTTTGCGCCCCTTCCATTGGCCGCTGATGATTCGTACCACGCCCGCTCGCCCCTGAGGGGCCGGGCTCTTGCTCGGGCTGTTACGGCTGGATTTCACTCTGGGCATCGCGTTTCGTCGTCAGAAAATAAAGTGATAGTATAAGGCGGTTCATTTTTATGCCGACCCGCCGAGGGACGGCTATCTTAGCAGTCAGCCTTTGATGTGAGTATTTTTAGATGGCAAAAGGTTTGTTTTCCTGGCTGGGTTTCGGCCGCAAGAAAGAAGAGGCTGAGGCCGTTCCATCGCAGGCGCCCGACGCTACCCCGGCGGTAGTCGAGTCGGAGGCCGCCGCTGTTCCCGCGCCTGTCGCCGATGTTGCCCCGGCTGATGCCCCCACCGCCAAGCCCGAAGCGCCGCTGAGCGGCCCTGACGAAGGCCCCCTGGTTGTGGAAGAGCCGGAGGGCGAGCTTGAGCCCGTCATCGTCAATGAGGCCTTGATCTCAACCGAAGCTCAGGTCGCAGAAGAAGCCATTGTCGCCGCCGAAGCCCGCGCCGCAGAAGAAGCCCGTATTGCCGCCGAGGCTCGCGCTGCGGAAGAAGCTCGTCTTGCCGCCGAAGCCCGCGCCGCAGAAGAAGCCCGTGTGGCCGCCGAAGCCCGCGCTGCGGAAGAAGCTCGTCTTGCCGCCGAAGCTCGCGCTGCGGAAGAGGCTCGTATTGCTGCCGAGGCACGCGCCGCAGAAGAGGCTCGTCTTGCCGCCGAGGCCCGTGCCGTGGAAGAGGCTCGCATCGCTGCCGAAGCCCGTGCCGCGGAAGAAGCCCGTATTGCCGCCGAAGCCCGCGCCGCAGAAGAGGCTCGTCTTGCCGCCGAGGCACGCGCCGCGGAAGAGGCTCGCATCGCTGCCGAAGCCCGTGCAGCAGAAGAAGCTCGTATTGCCGCCGAAGCTCGCGCTGCGGAAGAGGCTCGTATTGCCGCCGAAGCTCAGGCTGCCGAGGAAGCTCGTGTCGCCAAAGAGGCCCAGCGAGCGGAAGATTTGCGTCTGGTCGCCGCAATGGAGGCTGAGGCCGCCGCGCTGGCGGCCCTGCCGCTGGCCGCCAAGGTGGACGACGACACTCAGGAGAAGCCGCAGCGGGAGGGCTTCTTTGCCCGCCTCAAGCGCAGCCTGGTGCGTACCAGGGAGAATATCGGTTCCGGTTTCTTCGGCCTGTTCAGCGGCAAGAAGATCGATGACGATCTGTTCGAAGAGCTGGAGACCCAGCTGCTGACCGCCGATCTTGGCGTCGACACCACCACCCGCATCATCGAGGGGCTGGTACAGCACGCGGATCGCAAGCAGCTCAAGGACGCCGAGGCGCTCTACGGTCTGCTCAAACAGGACATGGGCGAGATGCTGGCCAAGGTCGAGCAGCCCCTGGTGATCGACACCAGCAAGAAGCCTTACGTCATCCTGATGGTCGGCGTGAACGGCGTCGGCAAGACCACCACCATCGGCAAACTGGCCAAACAGTTCCAGGCCGAGGGCAAGAGCGTGATGCTGGCCGCTGGCGATACCTTCCGTGCTGCGGCGGTCGAGCAGCTGCAGGTGTGGGGTCAGCGCAACAACATTCCGGTGATTGCCCAGCACACCGGTGCCGACTCCGCCTCCGTCATCTATGACGCCATCGAGGCAGCCCGCTCCCGCGGGGCTGACGTGCTGATCGCCGATACCGCCGGCCGCCTGCAGAACAAGAGCAACCTGATGGAGGAGCTCAAGAAGGTGGTGCGGGTGATGAAGAAGCTGGACGATGCGGCGCCCCACGAGATCATGCTGACTCTGGACGCAGGCACCGGCCAGAACGCATTGAGCCAGGCCAAGCTGTTCAGCGAGGCGGTGGGCCTGACCGGCATCACCCTCACCAAGCTGGACGGCACTGCCAAGGGTGGTGTCATCTTCGCGGTGGCCGACAAGTTCCAGATCCCGATCCGCTACATCGGGGTGGGCGAGGGGATCGACGATCTGCGCCCGTTCGTCGCCAACGACTTCATCGAGGCGCTCTTCAGCCGCGAAGAATAAATCCGGCTGACATGAGTCGGCCCGGCCGTGACGAGCACGTGTTCCATACCCCGACTCCGGTCGGGGTATGTCACTATGAGGGCGCAGGCATGGCTCATCCGGGCAAGGATGACATGCAGCATGGTTGTGACCGATGTTGTCATCCAGGTGTTGTGCCGGTACGGGGGAGTGAGCGCCCCATGCTTTATCCCGGTCGGGGTTTGTCAATCTCAGGGAACCGTTATGATTCGTTTTGACAAGGTCAGCAAGGTCTACAGTGGCGGTCATCAAGCGCTGCAAAAGGTCAGTTTTCACCTGCGCAAGGGTGAGATGGCCTTCCTGACCGGCCATTCGGGGGCGGGCAAGAGTACCCTCCTCAAGCTCATCAGCGTGATGGAACGGCCGACCGACGGCCGCGTCTTCTTCCACGGCGATGACGTCAGCCACATCCAGCGCAGTCAGATCCCCTACGTGCGCCGCCAGATCGGCATGATCTTCCAGGATCACCGCCTGTTGATGGATCGTACCGTGTTCGACAACGTCGCCCTGCCCCTGGTGATCGATGGCTACAGCCATGGGGACATCAACAAGCGGGTGGCGGCGGCGCTGGACAAGGTCGGGCTGCTCGGCAAGGAGCGCTACCAGCCGCGCATGCTATCCGGCGGTGAGCAGCAGCGGGTCGGCATCGCCCGCGCCATCGTCAACAAGCCGCCCCTGCTGCTGGCAGACGAGCCGACCGGCAACCTGGATCCCCAGCTTTCCATGGACATCATGCGCCTGTTCGAGGAGTTCAACCGCTTCGGCGTCTCCGTGCTGATTGCCACTCACGATCTGGGACTGATCGCCCGGATGCGCTACCGCACCCTGACCCTCAAGGCGGGTCGCATGTATTCGTCCGGGGAGGATCGCTGATGGCTATTGTTCGTCATAAACAGCCGCCGTTGCGTCGTTTGATGATGTATGGGGTGGATCATGTGCGTCAGGCCTTTGCCAGCCTGGGTGAGCTGTGGCGCAACCCGCTCGCCTCCCTGATGACCCTGGCGGTGCTTGGCGTGAGTCTGGCGCTGCCTTCCTGTTTCCACGTATTGCTGAAGAATGCCGAAGTGGTAGAGGGGAGCTGGCAGACCAGCTCCCAGATCTCCCTCTATCTGCGCAAGGATCTGCCGGAGCAGAGCATCCTGGACATGAAGCAGCGGATCCTGCTCTATCCGGAAGTGGAGTCCGTCACTTATATGAACCGTGACGAGGCGCTCAGGGAATTTCGGGAGATCTCCGGTTTCGGTGATGCCCTGGATTATCTGGACAGCAACCCGCTGCCGCCGGTGCTGAGCGTGATCCCGGATCCGCGCTGGCAGAATCCCGAAGGGGCCGCCGAGCTGCTCGCCAAGCTGGAGAACGAGCCCGGTATCGAGCAGGGCAAGCTGGATCTGCAGTGGTTGACCCGGTTGCAGGGGATCATGAACCTGCTGCGCCACACCATTACAGGTATCGCGGTGTTGCTGCTCTCCGCCGTGTTGCTGATCGTGGGCAACACCCTGCGCCTGAATATCCTGAACCAGCGTTCCGAGATTGAAGTGCTCAAGCTGGTGGGCGCGACCGATGCCTTCATCCACCGTCCCTTCCTCTATACCGGCATCTGGTTCGGGGTCATTGGCGGCATGCTGGCCTGGTGGCTGACCGAGGTGATGGTGATCTGGAGCGAGGGGGTGGTGAAGGAGCTGGCGGGGCTCTACAACAGCAACTTCCGTCTGGTGGGGATGGGGGCGTTCGACGGCTTCAATCTCATACTGCTGGGCGCCCTGTTGGGGTTGATCGCCTCCTGGTTCTCGGTGCACAGGCACATTCGCGACATAGAACCGTCCTGATTAATTTGTCAGCATTTTAAATGCGCTGGATTTTGCGAACTGGATCAAGTAAAAGAGTGGCCCGTTTCTGGCACGGGCCACTTTCTCAGAGTAATCTGAATGGTGTCTGCGCCGAGGATCATATGTGGATCCTCTGAACCTTTTGATTTATCAATGGTCTATTGACTGCAGCAGAATGAATACGGGTATGGCCCCTATGCCTTGCTCGTCTGACTTGGCAAGCATGTGAAGGTTGCGAGCTCCGCAACAATGGACTTAGCATGCTACTTTTCAGGGGTCCTTTACTGTGACCCCTTTTTTTTGACTGTTCATTTATGATTCATGCCGTCAGCCTAAGATAGGCCGGGTTCATGCTGGGGTGATGTATGATGCAGCACGCAGAATGATACCTGGTCGGTAGACACGTCTTCTCAGGGTGTTAGACTGATTCGATTGAAAAGTAAGAGGTAGAACATGGGAACTTCATTGCAACGCACTATGGCTCTGATTCCGCAAGGTAGTCTGGAAGGCTATATCCAGGCCGTCAACTCGATCCCTGTGCTGAGCGCAGAGGAAGAGCGCGAACTGGCGATGCGTCTGCAGCAGGATGGCGATCTCGAAGCTGCACGCCAGCTCGTTATGTCGCACCTGCGTTTTGTCGTTCACGTGGCCAAGAGCTACTCCGGCTATGGCCTGCCTCAGGCCGATCTGGTGCAGGAAGGCAACATCGGCCTGATGAAAGCCGTCAAACGCTTCGACCCGAGCGTGGGCGTGCGTCTGGTCTCCTTCGCCGTGCACTGGATCAAGGCCGAAATCCACGAATATGTGTTGCGCAATTGGCGCATGGTCAAGGTGGCGACCACCAAGGCCCAGCGCAAGCTGTTCTTCAACCTGCGTAAATCCAAGAAGCGTCTGGGCTGGCTGAACCACGAAGAGGTACAGGCCGTGGCTGCCGACCTCGGGGTATCCGCTGCCGACGTCACCGAGATGGAAGCGCGCATGAGCAATTACGATCAGGCCTTCGACCTGGTCGGTGACGATGAAGACGAGGGTGGCTTCGCGCCGGTGCACTATCTGGAAGACAAATCTTCCGATCTCGCCGCGAACATCGAGAACGACAACTGGGACAGCCATGCCACCCGTCGCCTGAGTGCAGCCATGGCGACCCTGGACGAGCGCAGCCAGCACATCATCCGTGCCCGCTGGCTCGATGACGAGAGCAAGACCACCCTGCAGGAGCTGGCCGATACTTACGGCGTCTCGGCCGAGCGGGTGCGCCAGCTTGAGAAAAACGCGCTCAAGAAGCTGAAAGATGCCATGGATGCCTGACGGCCTCCTCCGGTAAGAAGCAGGGCCTGATGGCCCTGTTTTTGTTTTGCGGGGATCTGGTCGGCCTTGCCTTGGTTACCCTTGTGTATGGTATGTTGCCGCCACTGCCACAGTAGGGAGAGCAGAAGTGAAACTGTTGAACGACTTGTTTACCAACAACCGCGAGTGGGCGGAACGGATCAAGGCCGAGGATCCCAATTTCTTCGCTACCCTGTCCGCCCAGCAGGCACCCGAGTACCTCTGGATCGGCTGTTCCGACAGCCGGGTTCCCGCCAACCAGCTGATGGGGCTCTTGCCGGGGGACGTCTTTGTCCACCGCAACGTCGCCAACCTGGTGGTGCACACCGACTTCAACTGCCTCTCGGTGCTGCAATACGCGGTGGAGGTGCTCAAGGTGAAGCACATCATCGTCTGCGGCCACTATGGCTGCGGTGGGGTCAAGGCTGCGATGCAGAACCAGGAGCTGGGTCTCATCGACAACTGGCTGCGCAACATCAAGGACGTCTACTTCAAATACGGCGAACAGCTCGAAGCCATCGAGGATGAGCACGAGCGCTTCGACTACCTGTGCGAGCTGAACGTGGCCGAGCAGGTCGCCAACGTCTGTCACACCACCATCATCCAGAATGCCTGGCGCAAGGGGCAGGAGCTGGCGGTGCACGGCTGGATCTACGGCATCAAGGATGGCCTGCTGCACGATCTCGATCTCTGCATCAGCGGCCCTGACCAGATCCCGGACGTCTATCGCGCCTGGCCGGACATGCGTCCGCCCCACCGTCGCCGCTGAGGACCATCCGGTGGCTCCAGCGCTCTACCTTCAGATAAAGCAGCACATCCTGGACGGGATCCGCGAACGCCACTATCAGGCGGGCGACCGGATCCCGACCGAGGCCGCCCTGTGCGAGCAGTTTGCCGTGAGCCGCATGACGGTGAACAAGGCGCTGCGTGAACTGGTGGCCGAAGGCTGGCTGGTGCGCACCGCCGGATCCGGCAGTTTCGTGGCCGACAGGCGTACCGAGTCGCCGCTCCTGGCGATTCGCAATATTGCAGACGAGATCGCCGAGCGGGGCAGCGAGTACAGCGCGCGGGTGATCCGGCTGCAACGTCAGGCCGCCGACGAGAAAGTAGCGGTGCGTCTGGGCCTGCGGGTCGGGGCGCCCACCTTTCACAGCCTCATCGTCCATCAGGCCGATGGGGAGCCGCTGCAACTGGAGGAGCGCTTCGTCGATGCTGAGCGACTGCCCGGCTATGGCGAGCAGGATTTCACCCAGCAGACGCCAAACAGCTATCTGATGGAGATCTGCCCCCTCTCCGAGATGGAGCACGTGGTAGAAGCCGTGTTGCCGAGTGCTGGTGAAGCCGGACTGCTGCAAGTGAGGGTCGACACCCCCTGCCTGCTGCTGCACCGGCGAACCTGGTCAGACGGCTTTCTGGTCTCCTATGCCAGATTGTTGTCGCCGGGTTCCCGCTACAAGCTGAGCTCCAAGACGCGTCTCGCATAATTGTATATACATATTAAACATTTAAAAGCCCACCTCTCGGTGGGCTTTTTTGTGCTTACACTCTAATAAAGCCGCTGTTATCAAGATGTGAACTTGATCCTTTCTTTCTTTTTAGAGATCGGCTATAAATTATTGTATATACATTTAGAGGTCGGTATGAACAAGGAACTGTTGAACTGCGAGCGGGTCTGGCTCAACGTGACACCCGCCACCCTGCGCCCCGATCTGGCGGACTACGGCCTGCTGGAGCCCCATGCCCTTGGCGTGCGGGATGGCAAGATCCACGCTCTGGTCCCCATGCAGGATCTCAAGGGCCCCTATGCCGCCTCCTGGCAGGACATGAAGGGGAAGCTGGTCACCCCCGGTCTCATCGATTGCCACACCCACCTCATCTTCGCCGGCAGCCGCGCCGAAGAGTTCGAACTTCGCCAGAAGGGAGTCCCCTATGCGGAGATCGCCCGCAAGGGGGGCGGTATCATCAGCACGGTGCGCGCCACCCGGGCAGCCAGCGAGGAGCGGCTCTATGAGCTGGCGTTGCCGCGGATCAAGTCCCTGATCCGGGAAGGGGTCACCACAGTCGAAATCAAGTCCGGTTACGGCCTCACCCTGGAAGACGAGCTCAAGATGTTGCGGGTGGCCCGTCGTCTGGGAGAGACGCAGCCCATCCGGGTCAAGACCACGCTGCTGGCGGCCCATGCGGTGCCGCCGGAGTATCGCGACGATCCCGACTCCTGGGTCGAGACCATCTGCCAGGAGATCATCCCGGCGGCGGCCGAGGCAGGTCTCGCGGATGCGGTGGATGTCTTCTGCGAGCACATCGGCTTCTCCCTTGCCCAGACCGAGCAGGTCTATCTGGCGGCGGATCAGTACAACCTCGCGGTGAAAGGGCACATGGATCAGCTCTCCAACCTGGGGGGCAGCACGCTCGCCGCCCACTTCGGCGCCCTCTCGGTGGATCATCTGGAATATCTGGATCAGGACGGGATCCAGGCGCTGGCCCACCGTGGCGTGGTCGCCACCCTGCTGCCCACCGCTTTCTATTTCCTCAAGGAGACCAAGCTGCCCCCGATCTCCGCCTTGCGCAAGGCGGGGGTACCCATGGCTGTCTCCTCCGACATCAACCCGGGCACGGCTCCCATCGTCTCCCTGCGCATGGCCATGAACATGGCCTGCACCCTGTTTGGCCTGACCCCGGTGGAGGCCATGGCCGGGGTGACCCGCCACGCCGCCAGGGCGCTTGGCGAGCAGGAACGGCTGGGGCAGCTCAAGGTCGGCATGCTGGCGGATTTCCTTGTCTGGAACTGCGGCCATCCGGCCGAGCTCAGCTACCTCATCGGTGTCGATCAGCTGGTGAGCCGTGTGGTCAACGGGGAGGAAACCCTTCATGGATAAGTTCAACGGGATCGACATGTCGGTCTGGCAGGGGCGTCAGGATCCCGAAGACGGCGAGCTGGCCCTGCGCTGGCACGACAGGGTGCAACCCTGGCAGGGGAATCGCGAACCCGGCGTGGTGCTGCTCGGCTTTGCCTGTGACGAAGGGGTCCGCCGCAACAAGGGGCGGGTCGGCGCGGCCGGTGCACCGCTGGCGGTGCGCAAGCTGCTGGCCAACACGGCCTGGCACCTGGGCGCCCCCGTCTATGACGGCGGGGATCTGGCCTGTGAGGACGGTGATCTTGACGCCGCCCACGGGCGCTTGGCCGAGCGGGTCGCGAGTGCACTGGATCAGGGACACTTCCCCCTGGTGCTGGGAGGCGGCCACGAGGTGGCGTTCGGTAGCTGGAGCGGCCTGAACCGTCATCTTGGCGGCGAAGGGCGGGTCGGGATCATCAATTTCGACGCCCACTTCGATCTGCGCATGAAACAGGAGCAGGCGAGCTCGGGCACCCCCTTCTTCCAGATTGCCGAGCAGTGCGCTGCCCAGGGCACCCCCTTTCACTATGCCTGCCTCGGGGTGGCCGAAACCGCCAATACCGCGGCGCTCTTTGCCCGCGCCGAGGCGCTGGGAGTCTGGCACGTGCTGGACGAAGCGATGACGCCGACCGAGCTGCCAGCCTTGCTCAGCGGGCTGGATGCCTTCATCGCTCGTTGCGACCACCTCTATCTCACCATCGATCTCGACGTGCTGCCGGCGGCGGTGATGCCGGGAGTGAGTGCTCCCGCCGCTCGCGGCGTGGAGCTGGCGGTCATCGAACCGCTTATCGCCCATATCCGGGCCAGCGGCAAGCTCAGGCTCGCCGATCTGGCCGAGTACAACCCGAACCTGGATCAGGACAACCGCAGTGCCCGCGTGGCCGCGCGCCTGGTTCACCAGTTGACCAAGTAGTGGCGCACCGCGCCGCCTGATTGCATCGCTAAACAAGGAGTGTCTATGTCTGTACAACACCAGGATCCCCGCCACGATCCGAGCCGCGTGATCCGTGCTCCCCACGGCACCCAGCTGACCGCCAAGAGCTGGCTCACCGAAGCGCCACTGCGGATGCTGATGAACAATCTGGATCCGGATGTTGCCGAGCATCCCCAGTCCCTGGTGGTGTACGGCGGCATCGGCCGCGCCGCCCGAAACTGGGCCTGCTATGACAAGATCGTCGAGGTACTGACCCGTCTCGAGGACGATCAGACCCTGCTGGTGCAATCCGGCAAGCCGGTCGGGGTGTTCCAGACCCACAAGGATGCGCCGCGGGTGCTCATCGCCAACTCCAACCTGGTGCCCCACTGGGCCAACTGGGAGCACTTCAACGAGCTCGATAAAAAGGGTTTGATGATGTACGGCCAGATGACCGCTGGCTCCTGGATCTACATCGGCACCCAGGGGATAGTGCAGGGCACCTACGAGACCTTCTTCGCGGTGGCCAACCAGCACTTCAATGGCGAGCCCAAAGGGCGCTGGATCCTGACCGGGGGCCTGGGTGGCATGGGCGGTGCCCAGCCCCTTGCCGCCACCATGGCCGGTTTCTCCATGATCGCCGTGGAGTGCGACGAGACCCGTATCGATTTCCGTCTGCGTACCCGCTACGTCGACAAGAAGGCCCACAGCCTGGATGAGGCGCTGGCCATGGTCGAGGAGGCCAAACGCAGCGGTACCGCCGTCTCCGTCGGCCTGCTCGGCAACGCCGCCGACGTCTTCGCCGAGCTGGTGGCTCGCGGCATCACGCCGGACGTGGTGACCGACCAGACCTCCGCCCATGATCCGGTACACGGCTACCTGCCTCAGGGCTGGAGCGTGGCCCAATGGCGCGATCTGCAAAAGAGCGCCCCGGACGAGGTCAATGTGGCGGCTCGCCGCTCCATGGCCCGTCAGGTCGAAGCCATGCTGACCCTGCAATCCCGCGGCGCCGCCACGCTCGATTACGGCAACAACATCCGCCAGATGGCGCTGGAAGAGGGGGTCAAGAATGCCTTCGACTTCCCGGGCTTCGTGCCGGCCTATATCCGCCCGCTGTTCTGCGAGGGCATTGGCCCCTTCCGCTGGGTGGCCCTGTCCGGCGATCCTGAAGACATCTACAAGACCGACCAGAAGGTGAAGGAGCTGATCCCGGACGATCCCCACCTGCACAACTGGCTCGACATGGCCCGCGAGCGCATCGCCTTCCAGGGCCTGCCGGCGCGGATCTGCTGGGTCGGTGTCAAGGATCGGGTGCGCCTGGGCCTGGCCTTCAACGAGATGGTGAAGAATGGCGAGCTGAAGGCTCCGGTCGTCATCGGCCGTGACCACCTTGACTCCGGCTCGGTGGCGAGCCCGAACCGCGAGACCGAATCCATGATGGATGGTTCCGACGCCGTTTCCGACTGGCCGCTGCTCAACGCCCTGCTCAACACCGCCGGCGGCGCGACCTGGGTCTCTCTGCACCACGGTGGCGGTGTGGGCATGGGCTTCTCCCAGCACTCCGGCGTGGTGATCGTCTGTGACGGCACCGACGATGCCGCCAAGCGGGTCGGCCGCGTGCTGCGCAACGACCCGGCCACCGGGGTGATGCGTCACGCCGACGCCGGCTACGAGATTGCCATCAACTGTGCCCATGAGGCGAAACTGGATCTGCCGATGATCGACGCCACCGGCAAAGGGGTGAAATAAGATGTTCGAACTCAATCTGCAACCGGGCAAACTCTGCCTCGCCACCCTGCGCCGTGTCAGCCGCGAGCCGGTACACGTCAGCCTGGATCCGGCTGCCCTGGCGGGGATCCACGCCTCCGCCGCCGTGGTCACCAAGGTGATCGAGCAAAACCGGGTGGTCTACGGCATCAACACCGGCTTTGGCCTGCTGGCCAATACCCGGATCCCGGTGGAGCAGCTGGACGAGCTGCAACGCTCCATCGTGCTCTCTCATGCGGCAGGAATTGGCGAGTACATGGATGACGCCACCGTGCGGTTGATGATGGTGCTCAAGGTCAACTCGCTCGCCCGTGGCTTCTCCGGCATCCGGCTGACGGTGCTCGAGGCCCTGATGACCCTTATCAACGCCGAGGTCTACCCCGTGGTGCCGAAGAAGGGCTCCGTCGGCGCTTCCGGCGATCTGGCGCCCCTGGCCCACATGAGCTGCCTGCTGATCGGTGAAGGCAAGGCCCGTCACAAGGGCGAGCTGATCGACGCCGCCACTGCCCTGAAGATTGCAGGACTGGAGCCCATCGCCCTGGCGCCGAAAGAGGGGCTGGCCCTGCTCAACGGCACCCAGGCGAGCACCGCCTTCGCGCTGGAAGGGCTGTTCCATGCCGAGGATCTCTACGCCGGTGCCATCACCATTGGTGCCATGAGCGTTGAAGCGGCCCTCGGCAGCCGCCGTCCGTTCGATGCCCGCATTCACGAAGTGCGCGGCCAGCGTGGCCAGATCGATGCGGCCGCCTGCTACCGCCACCTGCTGGTGGACGGCAGCGAGATCGGCATGTCCCACCACAACTGCGAGAAGGTGCAGGATCCTTACTCCCTGCGCTGTCAGCCCCAGGTGATGGGTGCCTGCCTGACCCAGATCCGTCAGGCCGCCGAGGTGCTGGTGTGCGAGGCCAACGCGGTCTCCGACAATCCGCTGGTGTTTGCCGAGGATGAGGAGATCATCTCCGGCGGCAACTTCCACGCAGAACCCGTGGCCTTTGCCGCCGACAACCTGGCCCTGGCCATCGCCGAGATCGGGTCGCTGTCCGAGCGGCGCATGGCGCTGCTCATCGACTCGCGTATGTCCGGCCTGCCGGCCTTCCTGGTGAACAACGGCGGGGTGAACTCCGGTTTCATGATCGCCCAGGTCACCTCGGCGGCGCTCGCCTCCGAGAACAAGACCCTGGCCCACCCGGCCTCGGTGGACAGCCTGCCCACCTCGGCCAACCAGGAGGACCACGTCTCCATGGCCACCTTCGCCGGTCGCCGGCTGGCGGACATGGCCGAGAACACCCGTGGTATCCTGGCGGTGGAACTGCTGGCAGCGGCCCAGGGGCTCGACTTCCGCGCTCCCCTGCGCTCCACCGAGCTCATCGAGCTGGCCAAGGGCCGTCTGCGGGAAGAGGTCAGCTTCTATGACAAGGACAGGTACTTTGCACCGGACATCGAGGCGGCCGCCGCCCTGCTGGGCCGTGCCAGCTACAACGACCTGATCCCGGCCGGGACCCTGCCCAGCCTCTGAATTGGAGCCTGAGCAACCATAAACAAGACCGCCCATGGGGCGGTCTTTTCATTTCCGTCTCCCGCGCCTCGCGTCGGGGCCATCTGAAGCGCGCTGCGCAGAGTGGCAGCAGGCAGGTGGTGGCGGCCTTATCCGTGTTCAAACATCCGGAACAGATAAACCACGAACAGCACTGGGGTGAGTGCTGGCAGCCTTATCCGTGTTCAAACATCAGGAACAGGTAAACGACAAACAGCACAAGATGGGTGGCGCCGTGCAGGGCGTGGGTGCGGCCGCTGCTGAAGGTCACTTTACAGACCATGAGGGTGGTGATGAGCAGCACCATGTCGGCAGGGGAGAGGCCCAGGCGCACTTCCTGCCCCATCAGGGAGCCGATGAAGAGCACGGAGGGTACCGTGAGGGCGATGGTGGCCAGCACGGAGCCGAAGTAGAGATTCATGGCCCGCTGCAACTGGTTGTTGAAGGCCGCCTTGATGGCGCCGACCGCTTCGGGAGCCAGCACGATACAGGCGACGATGAAACCACCCAGCGCCATCGGGGCTTCCATCACGTGCACCCCGTAGTTGATGGGGATGGCCAGGGTCTTGGCCAGCAGGATCACCACCACCAGGTAGGCGAGCAGCAAGAGGGTGTGATAGACGTTGCTCTGCAGCGGGCCGTGGTGATCCTCGAGATCCTCGTGATCACTGTCGACGAAGAAGTGGCTGTGGCTGCGGGTCTGGATCAGCAGGAAGACACCATAGAGCAGGATGGAGATGATGATCAGCATCCATGACATGGCCTTGGAGAGGCTGCCCAGGGTGCCGCCCTGGGTGAAGTTCGGCAGGACCAGACAGAGCAGTGCCAGGGGAATGATGGCCACCAGATAGGATTTGACCCCGTCCAGATTGAAGTTCTGGGTGTGATAGCGCCAGCCGCCAAACAGCAGGGTGAAGCCCACCAGACCGTTGGTGACCAGCATCACCACCGCGAACATGGTGTCCCGGGCCATGGTGGGATTGGGATCGCCGGTCAGCATGACGGAGGAGATCATCACCACTTCCAGGGAGATGACCGAGAGGGTCAGGATCAGGGTACCGAAGGGTTCCCCGAGCTTGATGGCGAGGGCGTCAGAGTGACGCACGACGGAGAAGATGGCCCAGGTCACGATGGCAAGCAGGGCCAGCGACACCGGCAGGTAGACCGCAAGGGGGGTTGTCTCTGCCAGCAGGTCGCTCCCCAGGGTTTTGAAGAAGAGCAGGGTCAGCAGACCGGCAGGCAGAGCAATCTCTTGTCGGATAAAAGACTTCATAGGCAGTGGTTCTCATCTCGGGGCGGCCTCGGCCGACGGGGTATGGAGCGACTTGGTGCACCCAAGGTGCACAGACCCATGATAAGGGGAGATGCTCCTCATGCGGAGCATCATTTTGTTGCAAAGAGTGAGAGGCGGGGCAGATACCGCCTCAGTGCGGGTCGGAGGGGCTGGTTGTCTCGCCCTCTTGCCATGCCATCAGCCAGATCTTCAGTTTACTCAGGGGCATGGGCTTGGCATAGACGTAGCCCTGGATCAGGTGGACTCCGTGGCGATGCAGATAATCCACCTGCTCCTGGGTTTCGACCCCTTCGGCGATCATCTCCATGCCCGATTTGAGGCCGAAGGCGATGGTGGCATCCAGCACGCTGCGCTTGAGGTCGTCCGTGCCTATGGTATCCACGAACATCTTGTCGATCTTGATCTGGCGAATGCCGAGCCGTTGCAAGTAGGCAAAGCCGCCATAACCGGTGCCGAAGTCATCCAGCTTGAAGTGATAGCCCCTCTCCTGCAGGGCGGCGATCTCCGCCATGGCCCCCTGGATGTGCTTGATGGGATCCCGCTCGGTGAGTTCGAAGGTGAGGCGGGCCGGCGAGGGCCAGCCATGGCGCTGCAACTGGGTGCGCAGACGAGGTTGCTCGATATGGCCCGCCACCAGATTGACGCTGACCCACTGGTGCGGGGCCAGGACGGGGAGATCCGCCAGGATGCGCTCCAGCAGTTGATCCGTCATCGGCAGGATCAGCCCCTGCTCCTCCGCATAGGCGATGAAGGTGCCTGGCGACACCAGATCCCGTCCTCGCTGCCAGCGCAGCAAGGCCTCGAATCCCACCACCCTTCGGTTTCTGCTGTCTACTATGGGCTGATAGAAGGGGATGAACTCCCGCCGAGCCAGCCCTCTTTGCAGCAATCCTTTGAGGGAGCGCCGGTAGTTTCTAAGGCTCCAGTAGAGGGCCGCCAGCAGCGCCCCCAGCGCCCCGGCCGACCAGAGGCCATCGCGGTGTATCTGTGAGCGGGCGTAGCGTTTCAGTGCCTCGCCAGCCCAGAGGGTCTGCTCCACCTGATGCTGGGGGTCGAAACTGAGCAGCCGCATCGGGTGTGCCTCTTCTCGAATGTGCTTGTTGCCACGGGGGAAAAAGAGCCCGGACTGGGTCGGGTGCTTGTGGTTGAACTCCAGGTAGAAACAGTCGTTGCAGGGGGTGCGGAGCAGCTCATGGCTCCAGCTGCTGTCGAGCACCCAATAGGCCAGATTGCCGTTGCGTCTCGCATAGACCAGGGTTTCGCGTTCGGTATCGAACATGGGGGCCGTGCTGGATATATGAAAGTCGGGGGAGGCCGGTATGCCGGCGTCGGCAAGCTGGGGCAGGGCGGGGCCCAGGGTGGAGCAGCCGCTCCCGTTGGCAAGCTGCAGGCCGGCCAGGCGAATATGGCGGTTGTAATACTGGGGTGAGCGCAACAGCGCCATGTCTGTGGGGCCGCAATCGAAGGCAAAGTGGGCGAGTTGGGCGGGGACATCGTGATCCAGGAGCTGGTTGCGCTCCTGCAGGTAGTCGAGCAGAGCCCTTTCCTTTGTCTGCAGCAGGTGGTGAGCCAGCTTGTCGCTCAACAGGGGGGTGAGCAACAGCATCAGCAGCGGGGGCACACAGAAGAGGGCCAGAGGAATCCATAGCGGAGATCGTGCTGACATGGTGAGCATCCTTCTTCCATGAAATGAAACAACCCGATTGAGACTCAAGCATCATAGCATTAGCTGCATCGATTTGAGCCAAGTTGGTCACACTTGGAACAAAAACGATAATTAATTGATAAATAAAGGATATGGCTACACACCTGAACAAGATTCAATCGCTGACCTGTCATAAATGACAATTGTCCAGCTTATCTGAAGTGGCTAAAGTAGCGGTGCGGTTTGACTCACCGTGTGTTCAATACTCCTGTATCTATTTTTGTCAGTAGCACAGAGTGTTAGTTTTGATATGAGTGTTTCTTTTGGTCCCCGTTGTGGGACCATTTTTCTGTCCGCTCCTCAGCCTGTGTCCCCTCGATCTCTCCCTTGATGCCTCTCTCTTTTGCGACCTGCACTACGGCGCCGCATGACGCATCCTCCCGCTTATTTGCAGAAGCGGGATCTTCACCCATAGGCGGCGTTTGGTCTGGGCTGATACCATGATGCCCTATGGATGCTGTCGGCTACGGAAAGGCACATGAAACTGACCACTCAACTCGTCTCTTTTATTACGCTGTGCGTGATCTCGGCCATGGCCATGGTGATGCTCGGCGGGGTCTTCAGTTTCCGCCAGATGGGAATGGAGCTGCAGCAGAACCGGGTCGACTCCCTGGTGGAGATCATCGACAAGCAGCTCGGGGTGACCGATGACCAGCAAGCCCTTGCCCGCTGGCTGCCCTCCCTGTTGCGGGCCTCCCATGTGGTGGAGCTGGAGATCCGTCAGGACAAGCAGCGGGTCTACTGGTTTCGCGATGTGCAGCAGCAGACGGACGAGAGCCTGCTGATCGCCTACAGCGAGGCGATCCCCAATCAGGCCGGGATGCGGGCCGACTTCAAGCTGGACAGGCCGTTCAAGGAGTTCGAGTACTCCATGAAGGCGATGTTCGGCATCTCTCTGGGTATCTTCATCGTGGTGTTCGGGCTCTGGTACTCCATCCGCTGGCTGCGTCAGCAGTTGCGCGGTGCCGAGCTGCTGGCGGAGCGTGCCCAGCTGATCCTGGATGGCAAGCTGACCAAGCTGGCCCATGACCCTGCCGAGGAGTGGCCTGTCTCGGCCAGTCAGGCCCTCACCCATCTGCTGACCGAGCTGGCCGACGCCCGCAAGGAGCGCAGCCGCTTCGACAACTTCATCCGCAGCAACGCCTTCGTCGACAAGACGACGGGCATCGGCAACCGCCTCTTCTTCGACAACCGGCTGGAGAGCGCCATCATGGAGGCAAGCGTGATCAGCGGCGGTGTGCTGCTGATCGAGCTGGCCGGTCTGGAGGAGCTGGATCCCGAGCTGAGCGGGCGCCCGAGCCAGGAACTCCTGATGGAGGCGAGCGCCACCATCGCCGCCTTCGTGCGCAAGCACAGCGGAGCCCTGCAGGCGCGCTATGCCGGTCAGGTCTTTGCCGTGTTGCTGCCGAACATGTCAGAGAGCGAGATGGTGGACGGCGCCAGCCAGTTGCTCAAGAGTCTGCAACGACTGCACTGGCCCGAAGCGGTCAATGCCGACACCGCCGTCTATCTCGGTGCGGTCTGCTATCAGGCACAGGATTCCCTGCTCAAGGTGCAGGAAGAGGCGGAGCTGGCGCTCAAGAGCGCGCGCCTGCAAGGACACAGCGGCTGGTTCCTGTTCGAGAAATCCCTCAACGAGGAGGCGAGCAGCAAGGGAACGGTGCGCTGGCGCACCCTGATCAGCCGTCGCATCGAGGAGCAGGGCATCGACTTCTACGTCCAGCCTGTGCAGCAGGAGCGGGATCAGGTGGTGTTGCAGCAGGAGCTGCTCATCCGCCTTCACGACGAGCAGGGCCGGGAGCTGCAGGCGGGGGTCTTCATGCCCATGGCGGAGAAGGCCGGTCTGCTGCTGCCGCTGGACAGACTGGTGGTGGCCCGAGCCTTGCGACTGCTGCGCCAGCGACCGGCATCGAGCTGCCCCATCAGCCTCTCTCTGTGCGCCCAGAACCTGCTCACCCGCGAGTTCCAGCGCGAGCTCTTCTTCGAGCTGTTCCAGTTGCCGCGCAGTACCAACGAGGGGTTGATCCTGCAGTTGTCGGAGTCTCAGGTGACCCGCCACTACGAAGCCCTCAAGCGGCCGCTTCGGGCGATGCGCATGCTGGGGTGCAGGCTTGCCATCGATCATGCGGGCCAGGACGTGGTGAGCACCCAGTACATCAAGGAGTTCGAGATCCACTTCCTCAAGCTGCACCCCAGCCTGGTGCGGGAGATCCACCTGCGCCAGGTCAACCAGATGGCGGTACGCAGTCTGGTGGGGGGCTGTGCCAATACCCAGGCCCGGGTCATCGCGGTGGGGGTGGAGAGTGGCGACGAGTGGAAGATGCTGCGACACCTGGGCGTGCATGCCGGTCAAGGTCCCTGGTTTGCCGACCCCGAGCCCCTCAACCTGCCTGACTAGCGTCCTGGCCGGGGTGACAGGCGGCCCTGCTCCTGCAGGCCCGCCAGCCCCTGCAAGCCACCTGTGTGGATGAAGATGATCTTGCTGCCGCGCGCAATGCGGCCTGCCGCCAGTTCGCGAAACAGCCCCCACATCGCCTTGCCACTGTAGATGGGTTCCAGCGGCAAGCCGGTTTCTGCACTGAATGCCTGCACCCATTGCCAGAGTGCCGGACTGAACCTGGCATAGCCGCCGTCGTGGTGATCCAGCGCGATGCGCCAGCCCGGGGTGGTGGCCGCCGCCGGATGCAACCGGCATACCTCGCCGGTGATGAAGTCGGCCCCCTTGAGCACCGCGATGGCCAGGATCTGCTCCTGTGCCCGCTTGCCCGCGATGAGTCCCGCCAGGGTGCCGCCGCTGGCGCAGGGCAGCACCCAGAGATCCGGCGAGAAGGGCACCTCGTCGACCAGCTCGGCCACCCCGGGGATGGCCAGCGGGCTGCTGCCTCCTTCCGGTACCAGCAGGGTGTCGTCATCCTCGAACCGGGCAAGCCATTCGGGATCCTGGCGCCGGCGATAGTTCTGCCGGTCGACAAAAACGAGATCCATGCCCCAGCCTTTGGCCGCTTTCAGGGTGGGATTGCTGACGGTATCCCCTTCACCGCGTATGATGCCCGTGGTGCGCAGTCCCAGTCTGAGTCCTGCTGCGGCCAGGGCGTGGATGTGATTGGAGTAGGCGCCGCCAAAGGAGAGTATGTGGCCCTTGCCCAGCATCTGTGCCTGTTGCAGATGGTATTTGAGCTTTCGCCACTTGTTGCCGGAGAGGGTCGGGTGGATCAGATCGTCCCGCTTGCACCAGAGCGTGACGTCATGGGCTGCCAGCAGAGGATGCCGGATCCGGTGCAGGGGGGAGGGGAGCTGAAGGGGCGCCATGGGATCGTCTCCCGTGGGTGCCAGCGTGGCCGTCGATGCGTCGTTTGTCATAAAGTTGGAGGCTAATAGCCTGTTTATGTTAAGGTTTAGTCCGTTTTACGCGGCCAGGTGAAGATCCAGATGAAGTCACTGTTCAGGCGTTCTCCCTCCAGCCATCAGGTCGGGATCCTGCTGGCCAGCGATCGCATTCTGCTGGCCTGCGTGGACCCCGTTCCCGTGTTTGCCAGCCAGCCTGTCAACGGCCCCCACGACTGGTCCAAGGCCCTGGCCGAGCTGTTTTCCCGGCACGGTCTGGCCAAGTCTAAGGTGCGGGTGGCCCTCGCGGCCAGCCTTTATCAGCAGATCCAGATCGACAAGCCCGCCGTCCCCGATGCCGAGATGGCGGGGGCCCTGCCCTGGGCCATCAAGGATTTCGTCAACGAGCCGGTGTTGCAGCTCGCCATGGATTATGTGGACCTGCCGACGCCCCCTGCCGGGCGTCCGCGCATCAACGTTGTCTGCATGCCCAAGAGCCGGGTGCAGCAGGTGGCGGATGCGGTCAACGGTGCGGCGACCCTAGAGGCCATCGTCAGTGACGAGCTGGCCATGACGGCCCTCTACGAGGCGGACCAGATGGTGCGCATGCTGCTCTGGCAACCCCGGGGGCAGGAGCTGCAACTGCTGGTCTTCCATCGGGGCGGACTCTGTTTCTCCCGCCAGTTGCGCGGATTTGCGAGCCTCACCGGCAGCCATGAGCCAGATGCCGACCAGCTCGACGCGCTGGCGCTGGAGATCCAGCGATCCATCGATTATCTGGCTGGCCATCTCAAGTTGCCCGAGCCCGGCCAGTTGCAACTGGCCATCGCCTCCTCCGCCATGGGGGTACTGGTGCGTCACCTGGAACAGACATTCGGTTTCCCGGTGTCGGCCATGGCAAACAAGGCGGTACTGGCAGGAGTCGAATACCTCAGTGCTTACGGCGCGGCCCTGGGCAGGAGCGACTGATGAAACACCATATCAACCTCTATGGCGCCGAATTCCGGCCAAGACGTCTGTGGGCCAGCCTGCCCCAGATGGCATTGGTCTGGGGCGGCGTCCTGGTGCTGCTGCTGGGGGCCACTCTCTTCTATGGCTGGCAACAGCAGGGCCTCGATCGTGAATTGGCTGGCGTGCGGGCACAGCTCGACGTGCAGCGCGGCGAGGCCAGGCGTCTCGATGCGGAGCTGGCGCGCCATCTGGCGAATGCAGACTTGCAGCGGCAACTGGCCGACAAGCGGGAAGAGCTGGGGGCCAAACAGGCGCTGCTGCAGCAGCTTGGCCACCTCTCCCTGCAAAAATCCCAGGGCTATGCGGGGGTGATGGCGGACCTGGCCCGCCTGCGGGATCCCCGCCTCTCCCTGCAACGGATCGAAATAAGCGACGGGCGCATCAACCTCGCGGGTGTGGCCGAACGCAGTCAGGACGTGCCCGCCTGGGTGAACCGCTTCAAACAGACCCCCTCCCTGGCGGGCAAGCAGTTTGGCGAGCTCACCCTGAGTCGGGACAAGGAGGGCCAGCTTGCCTTCCAGCTCAGTGGCATAGCGCGGGAGACTCCCTGATGGACATGAAGGCACAATGGCAGGGATGGGCGCAGCAGATCGCAGCCCTCAGCCTGCGTGAGCGGATCCTCATTCTGTTGACCGGGGTCGTGCTGCTCGGGGCCATGGGCATCTATGGCTGGCTGGATGACGCCGACACCCGGCTGGACCAGGATCGGCAGGCCCTGGCTGCGGCGCAGCGGGATCTGGAGATCCTGACCCTGGAAAACCAGGGCAAGCAGGCCAGGCTGGGGCGGGATCCCGATGCCCAGGTACGCGAGCAGCTCGCCGGCGTCGAGACTTCCCTGCGCCAGATGGATGCCGAGCTGCTGGCCCAGACGGTGGATCTGATCCCCGCCCACGAAATGCCCGCGGTGCTGGAAGCTCTGTTGTCCCGCTCCGCCAACCTGCATATGCTGGCGCTCACCTCCCTCAAACCCGAGCCGCTGATGGCCGGGGAGCAGAAGGTGAACCTGTTCAGGCACGGCATCCGGCTTCAGCTGGAGGGCGGCTATTTCGATGTCTACCAGTACCTGAAAGCGCTCGAAGCCCTGCCTCGCCACTTCTACTGGAAGGGCTTTGACTACCGGGTGGTCGAGCATCCCAAGGCGGCGGTAGCGATGGAGATCTACACCCTCAGCACCAGCAAGGAGTTCATCCGTGGTTAAGCGGCATGTCGGTGGGACGGGATCCCGCATTTTTGCCTTCTCATCCTGGCGCTGGCTGGCCCTGTGGGGGAGCCTGCTCGCGCTGCAGGCCCAGGCCGAGGTGCTGCAGGATCCCACCATGCCCCTGGCGGGATCCGGCTCGGCGGCGAGTGTCGCCAAGGAGGCCGGTCTGCCCAGGTTGCAGAGCGTCATCCTGGGGAGCGGGCCCGCCCTGGCGGTGCTCGACGGTCAAGCCTACCGGGTCGGCCAGCAGGTCAACGGATTCCGGCTGGTGGGGATCAGCGCCGACAGCGTGGTGCTGGAAAAAGCGGGCAAACGCCAGACACTGACCCTGTTTGGCAGCAAGATCCGGATGTGAAGTGGGTGTCGCACGGGATGGTGCGGGCCAGGTTTGTCGAGTTTCATAGCGAGTCAGGTGCACGAATAACATGAAAAAACACCCTTTTTGTCTGCTTCCCCTCGCGCTGGCGGTGGCGGGTTGCACTACCTATCGTCACCCCGAGCCGGTACAGGCCAAAGATGCACTCAAGCAGGCGATGAGCGAGCAGAGCCCGACCGCCCCCCTGACTTCCCTGCCGCCCTCGGTGCAGAGCGAGCTGTTGCAGCTCAATCGTCCCCAGCAGCCGATGACCATTCCCGAGAAGCGGATGCGCATCGCGGCCCATGACGTGGACGCGGTGGAGTTCTTCGGCTCCCTGTTCAAGGGCTCCCGCTACAGCGTGGCGGTCCATCCCGGTGTGGCGGGCGTCATTTCGGTAGAACTCAAGGACGTGACCCTGCAGGAGGCGCTGGCGACCGTCGGCGACATGTACGGCTTCGACGTACAGCGCAAGGGCAACGTGTTCCACGTCTATCCCGCCGGTCTGCGTACCGAGACCATTCCGGTCAACTACCTGATGATGGCCCGGCGCGGTCTCTCCCGTACCTCGGTGAGCACAGGCGGGGTGACGGCCAACGACAACAACAATGGCAATAACAACAACTTCGACAACGGCCTGAACAACAGCGGCAACAACAACAGCCAGGGCAACACCGCCAGCGGTGACAACAACACCAACAGCAACGGCACCCGCATCGAGACGGACAGCAACAACGACTACTGGACCGATCTGCGGGATTCCCTGCAGACCCTGATCGGCACAGGGGAAGGGCGGGCCGTCATCACCAGTCCCCAGGCGGGCCTGGTCACGGTGCGTGCCTATCCCAAAGAGCTCAAGGCGGTGCGCGAGTTCCTGGACCAGTCCGGCGAACACCTCAAGCGCCAGGTGGTGCTGGAAGCGCGGATCCTGGAAGTGTCCCTCAACGAGGGTTACGAGCAGGGGGTGGACTGGAGCGGCCTCTCCGCAAGCTGGGACGGCGGCAAGGGCATCACGGGGGGCGGCTCCCTCATGGACAGCCCCATCGCTTCGACCCCCAACCAGATCTTCCGGGCTCTGGGGGGCGGCGCCGGTTTCACCATCTCTGATGGCAACTTCAACGTCGCGGTCAGCCTGCTCAAGACCCAGGGGGACGTGAACACCCTCTCCAGCCCGCGCGTGACGGCCACTAACAACCAGAAAGCGGTGATCAAGGTGGGGACGGACGAATACTTCGTCACCAACGCCTCGACCACCACCACCACCTCGGGGACTTCGGCCCCCATCGTCACCCCGAACGTGGAGCTGACCCCCTTCTTCTCGGGTATAGCCCTGGACGTGACGCCCCAGATCGACGAGCAGGGCAAGGTATTGCTGCATATCCACCCCTCCGTCATCGACACCGAGGAGCAGAGCAAGACCATCAGCGTCGGCACCGCCGATCCCCTGGTGTTGCCGCTGGCCAAGAGCTCTATCCGCGAGTCCGATACCGTGGTGCAGGCCAACAATGGGGACATCATCGTCATCGGTGGTCTGATGAAGACCGACAGGCAGGAGATTGTCAGCAAGGTGCCCCTGCTGGGTGACATCCCCTGGGTCGGCGAGGCCTTCACCAACCGCCGGGAGAGCAACCGCAAGGTAGAGCTGGTGATCCTGCTCAAGCCCACCGTGGTGGAAAAAGACACCTGGCAGAAAGAGCTGCAACGCTCCTCCGAGCTGCTCGATAAATGGTATCCCCCCAAGGGCTGATCCGGGATGACGCGCCTGTTGAGCACTCCTTCTCCCATGTGGCGGCGCCTCCCGGCTGCCGCCAGTCTGCCCTGCCCGACGGCGGTGGCACCATGTCGCTGATCCGGGGCTGTCTGCGGCTGCGCGCCCTGGGCTCTGGCCGGGAGGGTGCATGTATCTGAGTCACTTCGGACTGCGGGAGGCCCCCTTCGGCCTGACCCCGAACACCGGTTTCTATTACGGCCTGCCCCCCCACGAGGAGGCCATGCAGGTGCTCAACTGGGCGCTCTCTCAGGGGGAGGGGTTCATCAAGGTGACCGGCGAGGTCGGCACCGGCAAGACCCTGCTCTGTCGCAAACTGCTGAGCGAGCTCGGCTCCGAGGCCTGCCCGGTGCGCCTGGCCTGGCTGCCCAACCCCCATCTCACTCCGGGGGAGCTGCGCACGGCCCTGGCCCTGGAGCTGGGGTTGACGCTGGCGGGGGAGAGCGAGCTGGATCTCACGGATCGTATTCACCGCCATCTGATCTCCCTGCATCGGCAGGGGAGCAGGGTGGTGGTGCTGATCGACGAGGCGCAAGCCCTGCCGGACGAGACCCTGGAGGCGATCCGGCTGTTTGGCAACCTGGAAACCGAATCCAGCAAGCTGCTGCAAATCGTGCTGTTCGGCCAGCCCGAGCTGGATGCCAGGCTCGGGCAGCCCCGTCTTCGCCAGTTGCGCCAGCGCATCGGTTTTTCCTACCGCCTGCGGCCGCTGCGGCTCGACGAGACCCGGGCCTATCTGGAGTACCGGCTGCAGGTGTCCGGTTATCGCGGGGCCGCCCTGTTCGATGGCCGCGCCCTGCGCAGGCTGTGGCGCGCATCCCGCGGCATTCCCCGTCTCATCAACATACTGGCGCAGAAGTGCCTGATGCTGGCCTATGGTCGCGGTGTGCGGCGGATCGACAGCGCCCTGGTCCGGCTCGCCATCCGGGATACCGATGATGCCCGCCGTGGCCGTCTCACCCTCTGGTGGCCTCTGTTGTTGTTGCTGGGCACCGCCCTGGCGTATGGAGTCTGGTCATGAGCGTGATCAATCAGATGCTGAAAGATCTGGATAGGCGTCAGCAAGAGGCCGAGGGAGCCGCCGTCTATGTGGCGCCGGTGCGCCAGCAAGGCTGGTGGATGCTGGTGCTGACCCTGCTGTGTACCCTGGCCCTGGGGATCCTCGGCTGGCGCACCTGGATCTTCTGGCAGCAGAGCCAGCGAGCCTCCCTGCCAGCGGCGCAGGTCGAGGTCCCCCGCACCGCACCTGCGGTGGCGCCATCCGCGCCCCTGGCGGTGGTGGCCACCACGCAGGCGGTCTCCTCTGCTGCGCCAGTGGCAAAGGTGCCCGCCGCCAGTGCCGAGTCGACCGCCGCGAGAGTGGCCCCCTCCGCAGCCGAGCAGGCTCCGGCCGATGAGGCCGTGCTCGCCGATGAGGGCAATCCGGAGGAAGCGCTGGGGGACGAGACGATCCCGAGCGACGAGGAGCTGCAGCCGGACCTCTATGCCGAGCTGGCCGCGGAGCAGAGCGCCGAAGAGGCGCCTGCACCCGCCGCGCCGCGCAAACCCGGGATCCTGAAGATCGAGACGGTGGAACTCTCCGACGCCGAGCTGGCCACCCTGGCCGAGCGCAAGGCGACCACGGCCATGGCCAAGGGACGGATGCAGGAGGCGCAGGATGGCTACTACGAAGTGCTGGCCCACGATCCCCACAACCAGGGGGCGCGGGAACAGCTGGCGGGCCTGCTCTATGGCGCCGGACGGCTGACCGAGGCCGCCCAGGTGCTGGAAGAGGGGCTGAGGTTGGATCCCGCTCAGGCGGACCTGCGTCTGCTGCTGGCCCGTGTGGCCATCAGCGGCGGGGATCGGCAGAAGGCGTTGGACTGGCTCACCGGCTATCAGCCCGATATTGCCAGCAATCTGGATTATTACGCCACCTGGGCCGGTCTTGCCCAGGAGCTGGGGCAGCCTGTCCAGGCGTCCGAGATGTACGTCAGGCTGCTGCGCCAGCAGCCGGATCAGGGGCGCTGGTGGCTGGGACTGGGGGTGGCGGAGGATGGTCAGGGACACCGTCAGCGGGCACTGGATGCCTATCGCAATGCCCAGTTGCACGGCAATCTGGGGGAGGCCTCCACCCAATGGCTCGAACAACGAATTGGCCAACTGACCCATTGATTAAAGCGGCAGTTCGATGAGCCCATGCCATCGGACCAGGCAGCGGGCGTGAAGCAACAGAGATCGGAGCAACAATGGCACAACCCAGACTGAAAATGCGCCTAGGCGACCTGCTGGTACAGGAACAGATCATCTCGGATGATCAGCTGCAGCTCGCCCTGCAGCAGCAGCGCCAGACCGGCCGCAAGCTGGGGACTACCCTCATCGATCTCGGCTTCATCAGCGAGGTGCAACTGCTGACCTTCCTCGCCCGTCAGCTGGATGTGCCCTTCTTCGATCTCAACAACCTCACCATCGACGTCTCGGCCGTGGCGCTGTTGCCCGAGGTGCAGGCGCGCCGCTACCGGGCGCTGGCCGTCAACCTGAGCGACGACAAGGTCACCGTGGTGATGTCGGATCCGGCGGATCTGAGCGCCCTCGACGCCATCGCTGCCCTGCTCAGCCCGCGGGAGCTGGTGCTGGCCGTGGCCCGTGAAGGCCAGCTGCTGGAGTATTTCGACCGCCTCTATCGCCGCACCCGGGAGATAGAGAACTTCGCGGTGCAACTGCACGAAGAGCACCAGGAGACCGGCTTCGAGCTGGGGGCCGGCAGCCTCAATGCCGCAACCGACGAGGGGGAGGCGACGGTGGCCAAGCTGCTGCGCTCCCTGTTCGAGGACGCGGTACAGGTGGGGGCCTCCGACATCCATATCGAACCGGACGAGAAGGTGCTGCGCATTCGCCAGCGTATCGACGGCGTGCTGCATGAGAACATCCTCAACGAGGTGCGCATCGCCCAGGCGCTGGTGCTGCGCCTCAAGCTGGTGGCCGGGCTCGACATCTCCGAGAAGCGTCTGCCCCAGGATGGCCGTTTCAACATGAAGGTGCGCGGCCGCGACGTGGATGTGCGGATGTCCACCATGCCGGTGCAGTATGGCGAGTCCGTGGTGATGCGGCTGCTGGATCAATCCTCCGGCATCTTGTCGCTCGCCGAGACCGGGATGCCGCCCGCCATCCTGACCCGCTTCCGTCGTCAGCTCAAACGTCCTCACGGCATGATCCTGGTGACGGGCCCGACCGGCAGCGGCAAGACCACGACGCTCTACGGCGCCCTCTCCGAGCTCAACCAGGCCAGCCACAAGATCATCACGGTGGAAGACCCGGTGGAGTACCGTCTGCCCCGCATCAGCCAGGTGCAGGTCAATCCCAAGATAGGGCTCACCTTCTCCCAGGTGCTGCGCTCCACCCTGCGCCAGGATCCGGACATCCTGCTGGTGGGGGAGATGCGGGACAACGAGACGGTGGAGATCGGCCTGCGTGGCGCCATCACGGGCCACCTGGTGCTGACCACCTTGCACACCAACGACGCCGTGACCAGCGCCCTGCGTCTCATCGACATGGGGGCGCCCGGCTATCTGGTGGCGAGCGCCCTGCGGGCCGTGGTGGCCCAGCGCCTGGTGCGGCGGGTGTGTGAACACTGCGCCTGCGAGACGGCGCCGGACGAGGGGCAGGCCACCTGGCTATCCGTGCTCTCCGGTGAAGCGCCGGGGCAGCATCGCTATCGCAAGGGGCGGGGTTGCCAGAGCTGCAACTTCACCGGCTACGCGGGCCGGATCGGGGTGTACGAGCTGCTGGAGCTGGATCAACCCATGATGGATGCCCTGCGCCGCAACGATGCCGAGGGGTTTGCCCGGGCGGCACGGGCGCATGAGCACTACCGCCCCCTGGCCCTGACGGCGCTCGACTATGCCCGCGAGGGGATCACCTCGGTGGACGAAGTGCTTCGGCTGGCCGAGGACCTGGGGTAACGCATGAGGCATCTGGATCGTACTGAATCATTCTTCCGGGGTCGCCCATGAACCGTTTTGCCTACAAGGGGCGTGACAGCCAGGGCCAGGCCGTCAGCGGCGTGGTGGAAGCGGTCAGCGAGCTGGCCGCCGCCGAGCAGCTGATGCGCCGCGGGGTGATGCCCACCGAGCTGAAGGCCGGCAAGGCCAGGTCTGCCAGCATCGACTGGTCGCTGCTGCTGGAAGGGAGCGTCAAGCTGGAGGAGCTGGTGGTCTTCAGCCGCCAGATGTATGCCCTGACCCGGGCAGGCATCCCTATCCTGCGCGCCATCGCGGGGCTGGAGGAGAGCGCCCACAGCAAGCCCCTCAAGCGGGCGCTTCACGCCCTGGGGGAGGATCTGGCCAACGGCCGGCCGCTGTCGAGCGCGATGCAGTCGCACCCGAAGGTGTTCAGCAGCCTCTTCGTGGCCATCATCCACGTGGGGGAGAACACGGGTCAGCTGGAGGAGGCCTTCCTGCAGCTCGCCAACTATTTCGATCTGGAGCTGGAGACCCGCAAGCGGATCAAGACCGCCATGCGCTACCCCACCTTCGTGCTGATTGCCATCGGCATCGCCATGGTGATCCTCAACATCATGGTGATCCCCGTCTTTGCCGGGATGTTTGCCAAGTTCGGGGTGGAGCTGCCGCTGGCGACCCGTATCCTGCTGGCCACCTCCCACTTCTTCGTTCACTACTGGTGGCTGCTGCTCGCCATCCTGGTGGGCGCCGTCGTCGGCTGGCGACGCTGGGTCGCCACCACCAAAGGCAGGCTGGCCTGGCACAGATGGCAGCTGCGGCTGCCCATCGTCGGCTCCATCATAGAGCGCTCCCTGCTTGCCCGTTTTGCCCGCAGCTTCTCCATGATGCTCAAGGCCGGCGTGCCGCTCAACACGGCGCTGACCCTGGTGGCCGACGCGGTGGACAACGCCTGGATGGCGGGACAGATCCGCGACATGCGGGGCGGCATCGAGCGCGGCGAGAGCCTGCTGCGCACCGCCGGCGCCAGCGGCCTGTTCACTCCATTGGTGATGCAGATGATCGCGGTGGGGGAGGAGACCGGCCAGGTGGACGAGCTGCTGCACGAAGCGGCCGAGTATTATGAGCGTGAGGTGGATTATGACCTCAAGAGCCTCACCGCCCGCATCGAACCCATCCTCATCGGCATAGTGGCGGTCATGGTACTGGTGCTGGCCCTGGGTATCTTCACTCCCATGTGGGACATGATGCGAGCGGTGCGGGGTCAGTCGTGAGTTATCTGTGCAACCAGCATCTTCACTCTCCCAATGGCGGGGAGATGATGCGGGCCGTGCGGGGCAAGTGATGCGATGAGCAGACAGTCCGAGCAGGATGAGCGCTGGCTGGGAGGCTACAGGCGGTTGATCGCCTGCATCCTGCTGCTGGTCATCCTTGCCACCCTGGCCCTGAGCTATCGCAATCACAGGGAAGAGGCGCTGGCCATCAGCGCCAGCCTGCTCGGTGAGCAGTTCGCACAGCGGGCCCAGCGCCTGCACGGACGCTGGCTCGACGAGCGGCGTCCGTCGGTGCTCCATGCCGAGGGCACAGCCTGGCAGTTCGATGAGCGGGGCTGGCCTCTGGCGGTGTTGCCGCGCCAGTCGCCATCGGCCGATTGCCGTCAGCTCTGGCTCGCCCTGCTGGGGCACGATGAGGGGCTTTCGTCCTGGCAGGCCCTTGCCAGCGAAGGAGGCGGCGGGTGTGATTTCGGCCAGGAAGGGCACTGGCTGCACTACAGCTTCACCGATGGCCGGGTGGTGGCCCTCCCCTGATTGGGTGCTTCAAGTATTTCATTGACATGATTTTTTTCTATCCGCATGAAATAATGCGGACCATTACGGAGGCAGCATGGCAGCAAAGAGAGTGAGACCCGTTCGGGCGCTTGGCCGGATGGCTGGTTTTTCCCTGATTGAGCTGGTGATCGTCATCGTGATCCTGGGGATCCTGGCCGTCACCGCCTTGCCCCGTTTTCTCGATGTGACCGACGAGGCGAAGAAGGCGAGCGTGGAAGGGGTGTCCGGCGGTTTTGCCACCGGGGTGTCCCTGGTGCGAGCCCAGTGGGAGGCCGAAGGGCGTGCCAGGCAGGATGGGCTCAACACCGTGCTCTATGACGGCTCGCGTTTCTATCTGACCACGCCGACCGACAGTCAGGTCAGCAATGGCGAGCTCTCTCCCGGGTATCCCATGGACACGGCGTCAAGCGGCACGCCCGATGTGGATCCGGCCAGCCTGACGGCGGCCCGCTGCCTCAATATTTGGGAGGGGTTGTTGCAGAATCCTCCCAAGGCTACTGCCCGTTTTGACGAGGTGCGCGGTAGCGGCAATGACCTGAAGTTCTATGCCACGGTGAGCAACAATGGACTGGATTCGGTCTGCCGTTACTATCTGGTCAACAGCCTGAGCAAGGGAAGTGATGGACGTTATCAGGACCCGCAAGGGAGCACGGATGCGTTCATGAGTTTCAGTTATCGCCCGGCCTCCGGCCAGGTGACCACCCATATCAATTGATAAACCGAGGAAAGACGTAATGAAAAAGCAATCGGGCTTTACCCTGATCGAACTGGTCATCGTGATCATCATTCTGGGCATTCTGGCAGTCACCGCCGCACCCAAGTTCCTGAATCTGCAGGATGATGCCAAGGCCGCTGCGGCACAGGGTGTACAAGCTGCACTGCAAAGTGCTTCTGGTCTGGTGTACAGCAAGGCTGCCTTGGAAGGTGTTGAGGCATCCTCTACCGTGAAGAATGTCTCTGTTGCTGGCGGTACTGTCACCACTCTGTTTGGTTACCCGACCGCAAATGCTGACGGTATTGTGAAAGCGGTCAGCCTGGACGGTTGGGCGATCAGTGGCGCGGGTTCTACCGACGCTGGTGGTATCGCAAAGTTCTATCCGACAAATACCAAGGGTGATGGTTGCTATGTTGTCTATACCGCAGCCACCTCCACCTCTACAGCGACGGCCGCTGTGTCAGGTTCTTTGGCAACCTGTAAATAACGTCTAGATGAACGGGGCATCTTAAGTTGCCCCGTTCATTTTTCATTTAATAGGGTCTTTATGCAGAAGGGTTTCACCCTGATTGAACTGGTGATCGTGATCCTGTTGCTCGGGATTCTGGCCGCCTTTGCCGTGCCCAAGTGGCTGGGCAAAGGCGGCTTTGAAACCCATACCCTGCGTGACGAGCTGGTGGCCCGGCTGCGGCTGGTGCAGACCATGAACATGCAGGAAGGGGACGCGCGCTGCACCCAGCTGGTGCTGGAGGCGGGGCGTTTTGGCCATCTGACCGGGGCGAGCTGTGCGCCTGCCCCCATTTCAGGCTGGCGTGGGGATGAGCAGAGTCGCGGGCGCCTGGTTCAGGCGTCCGGCAACCTGCAATTCTCCCCCCAGGGGACATTCCATTTCGACAAGCGCAGCGGCAGGCCCCTGTGGCCAGGCTGCATCAACGGCTGCGAACTGGCGGTCAGCAGCGGCCAGGAGAGTGCTCGGCTGCGCATCGAGCCGGAAGGCTATATCCATGCGATCCCCTAAGGCGCGCCGCGGCTTCACCCTGGTCGAGTTCGTGGTCGGCATCGTGCTGCTGGCCGTGGCGCTCACCGGCATCCTGGGGCTGCTTGTCAATCAGGCTCCCCAGGCGGTGGACCCGGTGCAGCAGGTACGCGCCGCCCAGCTCGCCCAGCGCATCCTCGGCGAGATGCTGGAGAAGTCTTTCGACGAGCATTCCGATCACAACGGCGGCCGTTTTCGCTGTGGCGAGACGGCCGGTGTGCCCGTCTTCACCTATCCCCCCTGCACGGCGAGCGCCGACTATGGCCCCGATGGTGGCGAGACCCGCCCCTACGGGTTCAACGACGTGGACGATTTCGACATGGCAGGCCGCTGGGTGGACGCCAGCTACTTTACCCAGGCCTCGGCCGCGAGCAGCGAGGAGGAGTATCGGCGCTACCAGGTGAAGATCGCGGTGGTGCCGGACACCCTCTTTGGCAGCACGGGGGAGGGGGTCGAGTCCATCGGCAAGCGCATCACCCTGACCGTGCGCCTGCCGGACGGGAGCGAGCTGGTCTTCGGCCTCTATCGGGGGAACTACTGATGGGCAAGCCACATTCCCGTGATGCCGTGTGGGAATACCCATGTGCCAGACTCGCCTGTTACCGCGTCCGACCCGGGCGTGAGGGGGGCTTCACCCTGGTGGAACTGGTGATGGTGATCCTGCTGCTCGGGGTGATGGCGACATTTTCCAGCCAGTTTATCGGCATCGGTACCCAGATCTACGGGGATGCCAGCCGCCGCGAGCAACTGATGAGCGATGCCCGTTTCGCCCTGGAGCGGCTCAATCGCGAGGTGCGCGACGCGGTCCCCGGCTCGGTGCGGGTCGAGGACGAAGGGGGCGGTGCCCAGGAGCAGGGGGCCTGTCTGCGGTTCTGGCCCATCGCTACCGCTGGCCGCTACCTGGAGACGGCGAGCAGCACCGTGCTTCGCATCGTCGAGCCTGTCACCATGCCGGCAAAGGAAGATACGGCCATCATCTATCCGCTGCCTGACACGACCTCTGGCAGTACCATCACGCTGGACAAGGGGTGTGTGCAGGGGCGTTGCACTGCCAGAGTGACCGAGGTAGGAACTCCCGTCTCCGGGGCCGTGCCGCTGACCCTGGCTGGTGCGCTCGCCAAGGACTCCCCGGGCCAGCGCATCTATTTTGCGAACCAGCAGGTGCTCTATTGCGTGAGAGGGGGCAGCCTCTGGCGCATGGCCAAGTCCCTGGACGACACCCTGAGCAGCAGCGAGACCACCCGGTTGATGGCGGAGCATATTCGTCCCGCCGCCTATTACTTCTATCGGGAACCCGCCGCCTTCAACCAGAGCGAGGTGGGGCTGCGACTGGAGTTCGAGCAGCGCGACGAGCACGTCGTCTTCCACCACAAGCTGGAGACTCTCAATGTGCCCTGACACTCCCACCATGGTGAGGTCCCAGCGGGGCAGCGCCATCCTGATCGCCCTCTTCGTCATCGTCATCATGGCCCTGCTGGCGGCGGCCATGGGGCGTTTCCTGGTGGACAGCAGCGAGAAGCATACGGTGGAGGTGCGCGGCGTGCGTGCCCTGATGGCGGCCCAGAGCGGGCTCGAAGTTGCACTGTACCGGCTCTATCCCAATGGGGAGTGGCAGGGGCAGGCCAGCCGGTGCGTCCCCATAGCGCTCGACTTCACCGAGCCCGGGCTTGCCGGGTGTCAGGCCAGCATCACCTGCAACAGGGTGACGGTGAGTGCGGCCGGAGGGACCCAGACCGGATACCGATTCAGCAGCGAAGGGCGCTGTGGCCAGCCCGATGCCGGCAGCGGCCCGAACCCCGATTTTGCCGTCAGCCGCACCCTGGTGGCGGAAGCCTTTGATGGAGCGACGCCATGAGCCCCCTGCCAAGGAGCCAGACCCCATGAAGTCCAGCCAGCCTCTTCGCGGCGCCCTGTTGTGGATCTTGCTGGGATCCACCTCGGTGCAGGCCGCCAGCCAGTGTACCGAAGCCTTCCTCTTCCCGGTGCAGAGCCACGCCTCCCCCGGCGTGCTGAGCATGAACAATGAAAGCAAGATCATCAGCACCACTGTGGGGGCCAGTTACCCCTTCCTGACCAAAAACATCCAGCCCAACGCCAACTGCAACAACGGTGGTTTCTGGAACAACGGCACCTGGGTCTCCAATTGCAACGTCAGCGGCGCCCTTGCCAGTGTGCTCAAGGATGTGACCTTCATCAGCGACCCCGACGCGTTTCCGGCCAACCCGGGGGGCTTCCCCTCCTACAGCGGGAAAAATGATCTCGCTTGCGACGGGGCCATCTCTCCTGCTGCCGGTGACTACAAGAACGCCTCGTGGGGGGGCAACAGCTGCGTGGCGACCCTGAAATCGGGCCAGACCTATCGCTTCGATACCTTGTCTATCAGCGAAGGGGCGATGATCAACCTCAACGGTGCGACCGTCTATGCCCAGAAGATGACCATCAAGAATGGTTACAACAGTGGCGTCACCGGGTCGGGAGACCTTCATGTGAACGATCTGACGGTGACTGGTCAGGGCAAGCTCAATGACGCCAGGGTCACCGTCTACAGCACCCTTGAGGTCTCGGGCAATGGCAATACCGGGACTGCCGTCTTCCAGCCGCACTACCTGGACAAGGTCACCATGGAGGTCTCTGCCAGTGGCCAGAGCGTGCTCATGGGGGCAGGGGACTGGTTTATCAAAAGCCTGGGGATGAAGAGCAACAGTGCCATGACCTTCCAGGGGCAGAGCTCCCTCGCCGTCTATGGGCTCAAGATGGAAAACGAGAGCCGGATCTCCGCCGCAGGGAGTCGCAGCGATCTGACGCTCCTGCTTCACCAGACCCTGGAGGTGAGCGGCAACGGCACCCTCAACGGATATCTGCAGGCCCGCTACCTCAAGACGTTCAAACACCAGAGCACCTCCAACATCAATTTCTACTTTCGTGGCGGCAACCACTGGATAGACAAGATGGAGCTCGGCCAGAACGACAAGCTGATCTTTGACAGCGGCAGTGCCGCGAGGTTGTACATCAAAAGCGATCTGGCCCTGAGCGACCAGATGGAGGTCAATGCGGGGGGCAAGGCCAACGACCTGATGATGTATCACTTCGGCAAGGTCACCATGAGCGGCAACACCAAACTCAACGCCATTCTCTATGTGAACGCCGGGGATCTGGCCATGAGTGGCCAGGCCGTGCTGACCGGCGCCGTGTCGGCGGTGAACGTCTCCATGACCAACAACAGCCAGGTGATCCACGAGCCCTTCAACGGCGACTGGCCGGGCATGTGTGAAGACCCACTGACCTGTTTCAGCGACGACTTCTCCGCCAGTACCCTCAGCAGCGACTGGGTGGTGGCTCAACGCAATGGCAGTACCTTGCCCTCTTTGCAAAACGGTCGCCTGCGGCTGACCCAGAATACGACCAACCAGGCCACCTCTGCGACCTTCCAGCGCCTCTTCCCGGGGGCCAGCAATCTGGTGACTATCGAGTTCGATCAGTATGCCTACAAGACCTCCGGCTCGAGCGGGGCGGACGGGATGGCGGTGGTGCTCTCCGATGCGACGATCACGCCCCAGCCCGGCGCCTTCGGTGGCCCGCTGGGCTATGGCTTCAAGACCGGGATCAGCGGTTTTGCCGGTGGCTGGATGGGGGTCGGTATCGACGAATACGGCAACTATGCCAACGAGGGGGGCTCCTATAATCCCGGGTCTCGTCCTCAGGCCGTTTCCATTCGTGGCTCCGGTGCCAGTTCGGGGACCTCGGGCTATCGCTATCTGGCGGGAACGGCGAGCAACCTGAGCCCGGCAGTGGACAGCGGAACCAATGGCAACCGCCCCCATCGTTACCGCATCACCATTGACTCGCGCACTGCCGGCAGTTCACTTGCGTCGGTTGAGCGGAACACGGGCTCGGGCTACACCATGCTGGTGGGGCCCATCAATATGGTGAACCAGACGGGGCAGGCGGCGGTGCCCGCCAACTTCCTGCTGTCGCTCACCGGCTCCACCGGTTCTGTGACGAACTACCATGAGCTCGACAACGTCCGGATCTGCGCCCTCAAATCCAATCCGGTGGGGACCCAGATCGATCACTTCGAGTTCGATCACTCCGGTCAGGCCCTGACCTGCAACCCCGAGACCCTCACCATCCGGGCCTGCGCCAACGCCAGTTGCAGCCAACTGTTCACGGACCCGGTGAGCGCCGTCCTGACCCCCCTGAAGAATGGCAGCAACGGCTGGATAGCCGGCAGCCAGGTGAGCTACAACGGCAACACGGCCACCGTGAATTTCAGCGGCGGCACGACCACCTTGCAGCTACGCAACAATCTGGCGACGGCCATCACAGTGGGGGTGAGCGGCTCGACGCCGTCCACCAAACCCCTGAGCACCACCCTGTGCCGCGCCGGCAGTGGTGCCCTGAGCGCCGCCGCCTGTACCTTGAGCTTTGCCGACAGCGGCTTCCTGTTCAATGTGCCGGATACCCTGGCCAACAGGCCCCAAGATGTAGTGATCAGTGCCGTCAAAAAGGACAATGCGACCCAGCAGTGTGTCCCCGGTTTTACCGGTGAGCGTTCGGTCGGCTTCTGGGGAACGTATGTCACCCCGAATGACAATTCTGCCGGGAGTCAGATGGCGATAGATGGCAAGACGATTTCGACTTATGCCGCCAATGTAGTCTCGCCAGCGGCGACAACCCTCAATTTGACCTTCGATGGTCAAGGCAAGGCGACGTTGAAGAGTGTTCGCTATCCGGATGCAGGCCAGATGCGGCTTAATGCCCGCCACGATGGCAGCGGGGATACCGCAGGGCTGGTGATGACGGGCTCGGATCTGTTCGTCAGCCGCCCGGTGGGGCTCTGCATCACGCCTACCGAGGGGACCTGCGCGGCAGGGGATGCCAGTTGTCCGGTGTTCAAGAAGACCGGTGAGGCGTTCCAGCTGAATATCAAAGGGGTGGCTTGGCAAGCGGATGATGACAAGGACCTGTGCAGCGGCAACCTGGCGACCCCCAACTTCGCGCTGGCCAATATTGCGCTCGGCAGCGAGCTGGTGGCGCCCAAACCAGGGGAAGGGGCGGTAGTCGGCACGTCCAGCTACGACCACTCCAACCAGAAGGACAGCAACCTCAACTCCGTCGGCCAGTCGGTCAACGAGGTCGGGGTGTTCCGGATGACGGCGACGCCACCGACCTTGGGTTACTTTGGCTACACCATACCCGCCGCCAGCAGCGTGCCTGTGGGGCGTTTCATCCCGGTGGATTTCAATCTGGTGAGTGGCAACATAGTCCCCGCCTGCGAGGCGTTTTCCTATATGGGGCAACCCTTCCTGGCGGAGTTGCAGATCCAGGCCCGCAATCAGTTTGGCGAGACCACCCTGAACTACAGGGAGGCGTTTGCCAAGGGGGATGCCTACCTGAGCGCGGCCAACAACAAGGACGGGGTGTCGCTCTCCGCCCGGTTACGCAGCCTGGGGCCGCTGCCCTGGGTGGCAGGGGAGGCCGACTTCAACGGGCCGACCGAGTTTGCTCGTCGCTCCGATGGCAAGCCAGATGGCCCCTACCGGGCCCTGTCGTTTGGCCTTTATATGAAGGACAACGATGGTGAGCAGACCCTGATCGCCAATCCCGACTTCAACGACGGGCAGCCGGGGTCATGCAGTGGCGCTGGCTGCAATGCCAGGCTGATCGATGACGTGCCCATGGAGGCGTACTTCGGCCGGGTGCAGGCAGGTACCCGCCAAGGGGTGGCAACGGCCGGGCTGGCGGTGCCGCTGCAACTGCAATATCACGAGGCGGGCGCCTGGCATGCCATGGGAGCTGATCAATGTACCCGCCTTTCCCTGCAAGATGGGGGCATCGAGTTCACCGATGGCAGCCAGCGTTTCGATCAGGGAAGTGGCGATCTGATATTGGATGACAACACCCGGATCCGGCTCGGTCTTGGCCCGGTCGCCCCTGGCGCCATGGTGGTGAGCGCGAAGGATGGTGTCATCTCCATACAGTTCGCAGCCCCGGACAGGGCGGTGCGCATTCCGTTCAAGATCGATCTGAGCAAGCAACCGGAGTCAGAGCAGCAACCTGGACGGCGTCCGCTCTGGTTGTCTGACCCTGACAGTCTGGAGGGCATGGCCATTTTCGGCCGGGATCGGGGTAATGACAGAATTATTTATCGCCGCGAAGTGATGCCCTGACACCCGGGCTGACACGGGGAGATAGACGCATTGCTGTACAGTGGCGTCTTATCTCCTTGTTTCGTAGTGTTTGTCGGCCTGAGCGGGTGAGTGATGACTCGCATTTTTGTCGCGCCTGATTGATTGGCGACAGTTTGAGCGCTTGCCCATTGGGGTGGGCATTGGTAAAGTTAGCCGGTTTTCTGCACCTCCAAATTCTTAGGATTTCCCGTAGCCATGTTCAAAAAGCTCAGAGGCGTCTTTTCCAACGATCTGTCGATCGACTTGGGAACTGCCAACACCCTGATCTATGTAAAAGATCAAGGGATCGTCCTTAACGAACCCTCAGTTGTCGCCATTCGCCAAGAGCGCGGGAACGCCAAATCGGTCGCTGCTGTCGGTCATGCCGCCAAGCAGATGCTGGGTCGTACCCCGGGTAACATCTCCGCCATTCGCCCGATGAAAGACGGCGTGATCGCCGATTTCTACGTGACCGAGAAGATGCTGCAGCACTTCATCAAACAGGTTCACGACAACAACTATTTCCGCCCCAGCCCGCGCGTGCTGGTGTGCGTGCCCTGCGGCTCCACCCAGGTGGAACGTCGCGCCATCAAGGAATCCGCTCTGGGCGCCGGCGCCCGCGAGGTTTACCTGATCGATGAACCCATGGCTGCCGCCATCGGTGCCGGCCTGCCGGTCTCCGAAGCGACCGGTTCCATGGTGGTGGACATCGGTGGCGGTACCACCGAAGTGGCCATCATCTCCCTGAACGGCGTGGTCTACTCCCAGTCCGTCCGTATCGGTGGCGACAAGTTCGACGAAGCCATCATCAGCTACGTCCGTCGCAACTACGGCAGCCTGATCGGGGAAGCCACCGCCGAGCGCATCAAGCACGAGATCGGCTCCGCCTATCCGGGCGAAGAGGTGCGCGAGATCGAAGTGCGCGGTCGCAACCTGGCCGAGGGTGTGCCCCGCAGCTTCACCCTGAACTCCAACGAGATCCTGGAAGCGCTGCAAGAGCCGCTCTCCGGCATCGTCTCCGCCGTCATGGTGGCCCTGGAGCAATCCCCGCCCGAGCTGGCGTCCGATATCTCCGAGCGCGGCATGGTGCTGACCGGTGGTGGTGCTCTGCTCAAAGACATCGACCGTCTGCTGATGGAAGAGACCGGCATCCCGGTCGTCGTGGCTGAAGATCCCCTCACCTGTGTCGCCCGTGGCGGTGGCAAGGCGCTGGAGCTGATCGATATGCACGGTGGCGATCTGTTCCACTACGAATAAGACCCAAAGCCGGCCGAGCGCCGGCTCTTTTTTGACGACTCATGAAACCCATCTTCGGTAGAGGCCCTTCGCTTCAGTTACGGTTGTTTCTCGCCGTCATCATCTCCGTCGCTGCCATCGTCGCGGATTCCCGCTTCGGTGTGTTCAGCCATGTCCGCGTTTATCTGAGCTCCCTGGTGAGCCCGCTGCAATACATCGCCAACGCCCCCGGCACCCTGCTCGACACCATGTCGACCCAGGTGCAGACCCGCGCCGATCTCATCGAGCAGACCAAGCAGCAGGAGCAGCAACTGTTCACCCTGCGCTCGCGTCTGCTCAAGATGGATCAGCTGGAGCACGAGAACCAGCGTCTGCGCGAGCTGCTGGGGTCGCCGGTACACAAGGAGTCCCGCAAGATGGTGGCCGAGCTGCTGTCGGTGGATTCCGACCCCTTCAGCCATCAGGTGCTGATCAACAAGGGGGCGCTGGATGGCGTCTACAACGGCCAGCCGGTGATCAACGATCAGGGGGTGGTCGGTCAGGTGCTCCACGTGGGCTCCACCACCAGTCGCGTCCTGCTCATCACCGACTCTAGCCACGGTATCCCGGTGCGGGTGCTGCGCAACGACTTGCGCGCCATCGCCTCCGGCAGCGGCGAGCTGGACAAGCTGGAGCTGCGCAACCTGCCCCGCAACACCGACGTCCAGGTCGGCGATCTGCTGGTCACCTCGGGCCTGGGCGGCCGCTTCCCGGAAGGTTATCCGGTGGCGACCGTGACCCGCTCCGACTACGTGGAGGGCAAGCCCTTCGCCCAGATCGAGGCCAAGCCGCTGGTGGCGCTGGACCGTCTGCGCTACCTGCTGCTGCTGTGGACCGACAAGAAACCGGAAGTACACGACAAGGATGCCCTTGAGCCTGCGGCGAGCGCCTCGGCGGCCACGGCAACCTCGGCGGCGGGGGCGACGCGCTGATGCTGCAACCCGCCAGCGGCAGGATCTGGATCTGGTGTTCGATCCTGCTGGCCCTGTGCCTCTCCATCCTGCCGCTTCCCTTTCAATTCGAACCCTTCCGTCCGGACTGGCTCGCCATGGTGCTCATCTACTGGGCGCTGGCGCTGCCGCACCGGACCAACGTCGGCACCGCCTGGGTGGCGGGCCTGCTGCTGGACGTGCTGCTCGGCAGCACCCTCGGCGTGCGGGCCATGGCCATGGCCATCACCACCTACCTGGCGGCCTTCCAGTTCCAGAAGATCCGCAACTTCTCCCTCTGGCAGCAGGCGCTGATCATCGGTCTGCTCTCCCTGGTGGGGAAGATCACCGTGTTCTGGGCGGAGCATCTGTTCAGCCGGGCCAGCCTCAACTTCGCCTACTTTTGGTCGACGTTGACGACGATGTTAATATGGCCCTGGATTTTTATGGTCTTGCGCAAGGTGCGGCGTCGCTTCAATATCAAGTGAATGTGAATAAAAACAACGCATTGTAACTGCGCATCGTCTCATTGAGTGAAGTATGAACAAGCACAACGAACTGCAACTCTATCTCGCCTCGGGCTCCCCCCGCCGGCACGAGCTTCTGACCCGCCTGGGCTACCGTTTCGAGGTCCTCAAGCTGGATGTGCCGGAGCTGCGCAACGACGGTGAGAAGCCCCAGGATTACGTCTGCCGGCTGGCCCGCGACAAGGCCATGGCCGGTGTGGCCGCGGCGCCCACGGCGCTGCCTGTGCTGGGGGCCGACACCATAGTGGTGCTGGGGGAGCGGGTGCTGGAGAAACCCTCCGACCTGCTGGACGCCAAGGACATGCTGGAAGCCCTCTCCGGGCGGGTACACCAGGTGATGACGGCGGTGGCCCTGGCCACCCCGGAGCGGTGCGATGTGCGACTGGTCACCACCAACGTGGCGTTTCGCAAGCTGGACGAGGCCGAGATCGAAGCCTACTGGCGCACCGGCGAGCCGTGCGACAAGGCGGGCGCCTATGCCATCCAGGGCATTGCCGGCAAATTCGTCAGCCGCCTCGAGGGGAGCTACAGTGCCGTGGTCGGCCTGCCCCTGCTGGAGACGGACCTGTTGATCAAGCAGCACCTCGAGCAGACCCGGTAATCCTCTCGTCAGCAGTGCGCTGCTGAGTTACCCGTTGTTCGTCGTGCCAGAATTCAAAACTAGAAAGGCAAGGTAACTTATGTCGGTAGAACTGCTGGTAAACGTCACCCCCTCCGAAACCCGGGTCGCCCTGGTCGAGAACGGTCTGCTGCAGGAAGTGCATGTGGAGCGTCAGGCCAAGCGCGGCATCGTGGGCAACATCTACAAGGGCAAGATCAGCCGCGTGCTGCCCGGCATGCAGGCCGCCTTCGTCGACATCGGCATGGACAAGGCCGCCTTCCTGCACGCCTCCGACATCGTCCCCCATACCGAGTGCGTGGCGATCAAGGAGAAGGAGCAGTTCCAGGCCGGCAACATCGCCGAACTGGTGCGCCAGGGGCAGGACATCATGGTACAGGTGGTCAAAGACCCGCTCGGTACCAAGGGGGCTCGCCTCACCACCGACATCACCCTGCCATCCCGTTATCTGGTCTTCATGCCGGGCAGTGCCCACGTGGGGGTCTCCCAGCGCATCGAATCCGAGGCGGAGCGCGAGCGCCTCAAGCGCACCGTGGCCGGCTATGTGGACGAACTGGGCGGCTACATCATCCGCACCGCCGCCGAAGGGGTGGGGGAGCAGGAGCTGGAGCAGGACGCCGCCTTCTTGAAGCGCCTGTGGCGCAAGATCCTCGAGCGCAAGCAGAAGTATCCCCCCTGCAAGATCCTCTACGAGGATCCCAGCTTGGCGTTCAGGGTGGTGCGTGACTTCGTCGGTGCCGAGCTCGACAAGATCCGGGTCGACTCGCGCCAGAGCTTCGATCAGCTCAAGCGCTTCACCGAGGAGTACGTGCCCGAGCTGGCCAACAAGCTGGAGTACTACACCGGCGAGTCGCCGATCTTCGATCTCTACGACGTGGAGAACGAGATCCAGCGGGCGCTGGAGCGCAAGGTGGAGCTGAAATCCGGCGGCTACCTCATCATCGACCAGACCGAAGCCATGACCACGGTGGACATCAACACCGGGGCCTTCGTCGGCCATCGCAATCTGGAAGAGACCATCTTCAACACCAACGTCGAGGCCACTGCCGCCATCGCCCGTCACCTGCGGCTGCGCAACCTCGGCGGCATCATCATCATCGACTTCATCGACATGCAGTCCGAGGATCACCGTCGCCGGGTGCTGCACAGCCTGGAGCTGGCGCTGGCCAAAGACAGGGCCAAGACCAATGTCAACGGTTTCTCCCAGCTCGGGCTGGTGGAGATGACCCGCAAGCGCACCCGGGAGAGCCTGGAGCACGTGCTCTGCGCCGAGTGCCCCGAGTGCAAGGGGCGCGGCCGGGTCAAGACGGTGGAGTCGGTCTGCTTCGAGATCCTGCGGGAGATCATCCGGGTCAACCGCGCCTACGACGCGGATCAGTTCACCGTCTATGCGGCCCCCTCGGTGGCCGATTACCTGCGGGGGGAAGAGTCCCACAGTCTGGCGGAGCTGGAAGTCTTCATCGGCAAGCAGGTCAGGGTGGTCTCCGAGCCGCTCTGTGGGCAGGAACAGTTCGATGTGGTGATGATGTAATTGGTCTATCGCTGGCTGAGTCGGGGCTGGTTGGCCCTCGGAGTCTTCTTCGTGCTGCTGGCCGTTCTGGTCAGCGTGGTACGACTGGGCGGCCCTTTGCTCAACCAGCACCGGGCGGCCGTGATAGGGACCCTGCTCGGGGAGAGTCAGCTCGAGGTGAGCGTGGATCACGTCGGGCTGGAGTGGACTCCCCGCGGCCCGGCCATCGGGCTGGAAGGACTGGCCATCGCCCCCGATTCGGGGCGTTTCTCCCTGCGCCTTGGCAAGGTGTGGGCCCACCTCGACTTCTGGCGCTCCCTCAACGAACTCAGACCGGTGTTTGGCCAGTTGATCCTGAGCGACGGCAACATCGCGCTGGACATGACCCAGCCCGCCACCCCCGTCAGCGGGAAGAGCGCGAACCAGCAGGAGGCCCTGCTGCGCTTCCTGCTGACCCAGCTCTCCACCTTCGACATTCACGACACACGCCTGAGCCTCACCACGGCACTGGGGGAGGTGCGCGCCCTCGACATCGCCCAGTTGCGCTGGCAGAACCGCGGCAAGCGGCATCAGGGGGTCGGCAAGGCCTATCTCATCAACGGGGTGGGGGAGAGCACCCTGGACCTCATCATCGATGTGGATGCCCCCGAAGTGCGGCTCGACCGCCTCAAGGGCCAGCTCTATCTGGGGGCCAGCGAGCTGGACATCAGCCCCATGCTGGCCCGGATCCACGCCGGCGCGCCGCCGGTGAGCGGCCAGCTCGACTTCCAGCTCTGGAGCGAGTTCGAGAAGGGCAGGCTCGGCAACTCCCTGCTGGCCTTTGGCAACAACCACCTGATCTGGAAGGACGAGATCAAGGGGGAGTCGCATCGCCTCGACCTGCAGGGGGGCAAGATCCAGCTGCGTCGGGACGGCGAGGCGTGGCAACTCGCCAGCCACGACGTCATCTTCAAGCTCGATGGCGCCACCTGGCTGCACAGCCGCCTGCAGCTCGAGCGCATCGGCTCGCGCATCCAGGGCTATGTGCCCGCCATCGATCTCGACCAGATTGCCAACCTGAGCCAGCTGGTCTCCGGCCTCTATCCCGAGCTGACCGAGACCCTCAAGCGCACCCGGCCAAGGGGCCAGTTGCAGGAGCTGGTCCTGCAGGCCGACGGGGATTGGCAGGGGCTCTCTTTGCAGGGGCAACTGCGCGGCTTCGAGACCCGGGCCTGGCACGATGTGCCCGGTCTGCAAAAGCTGGACGGCGACTTCTGGCTGACCCCGAACGGGGGACGCGCCCGCCTGACCCTGGGCAAAGGCAAGGTGGATCCGGCCCGCCACTTCAAGGAACCCATCCCGGTGGACAGCCTGAGTGCGGCCCTCGACTGGTGGCGGGCGCCGCAAGGCTGGGTGCTCTATGGTCAGGACATTGCCCTGGACAACCCGGATCTGCGCCTCGCCAGCCGGTTTCGCCTCGAGCTGTTCGAGCACCCCTTCCTCGCCCTGACCGGGCGCATCGACGTCAAGAACGCGGCCCATGCGGATCGCTACTACCCCCTGGCGGTGATGGATGAGGGGCTGGTGAGCTACCTGAGCGGCGCCATCAAGGGGGGCAAGGCCAAGGGGGCCGACCTGCTCTGGTACGGCGAATTCCGTGACTTCCCCTACGACAACGGCAAGGGCGTCTTCCAGGTGGCGGTGCCGCTGCAACAGGCCACCTACGAGTTTTTCCCGGGCTGGCAGCCGCTGACCGACCTGCAGATCGATCTGCTGTTCCAGAACGCCAGCCTCGACATGAACAGCCGCGCCACCCAGCTCGGCAAGGCCAGCTCCGACTCGGTGCACGCCTGGATCCCGGACCTCTATCCGGGGGCTCACCTCTACGTGGATGCCAAGGTTGAGGGCGAGGGCAAGGCCATCAGCGACTATTTGCAGGACTCACCGCTGGGGGGATCCGTCGGTCAGGCGCTGCGGGAGGTGGAGATCCGCGGCCCCATGAAGGGCACGGTGAAGCTTGACATACCGCTGGATGGCGAGGGGGAGGTCAAGGCCAGCGGGGAAGCCAGCTTCAAGGACAACAAGGTGAGGATCGCCTCCCTGGATCTGCCCCTCGACGGGGTCGCAGGGACGCTCGAGTATGACAACGAGCAGACTCGCATTCACAACCTCAAGGCCAGCCTGTGGAACCAGCCGCTGACCCTGGATTATCAGGGGCGGCAACTGCCCCACGGCTATCAGGCCGACCTCAAGTTCCAGGGGCAGTGGGACAGCCGCCGCCAGCGCCGGGACATACCGGCCCTCGAGATGCTCCAGGGGCGCAGCAACTGGTCCGGTACCCTGGGGCTGACCCTGCCCGAGAACAAGGCGTTCAGCTTCCAGCTGGCGCTGGACTCCAACCTGCAGGGCATGGGGCTGGATCTGCCCGTGCCCCTGACCAAGGCGGCGGGTACCCGGCTACCCCTCAAGGTGACGGCCCGTGGGCGGGATGGCAGCGCCGACATCCGCGCCGTGCTGGGGGCGGACATCGACATGCAGAGCCGCCTGGTGTACGGCGACGGCGTGCCCTATCTCAGCCGGGTGCGGGTCAATATCGGCCAGCCCGGGGCGCGGGTGATGCAGGACAAGCCCATGCTGCTCGCCATCAACCAGCAGCAGGCGGACGTAGCCGGCTGGCTGGCACGTCTCAAGCAGTGGCTGCCTGCTGGCACGGCGCCGAGTGACAATGCGGTGGTGGGTCCCGCTTTCTTGCCCCAGGAGTGGTGGGTAGATGGCCAACTGGCCCGTGCCGACATCGGCAGCGCCAGCCTCAAGGCGGTGCACTTCACCCTGGGGCCGGTGAACCAGGCCACCGAGGTGATGATCGACAGCCCCGACGTGATGGGGGTGGTGCGGGTGCCGGTGGCCGACGGACGCCCCATCGATGCCAAGTTTGCCCGCATCTACTGGTCCGGCAAGGGGACCGATCTCAGCCCGGATCCCGATGAGCGCCAGGACAGGGCCATCATGAATGCCATTCCCTGGCTCACCTTCAGCTGCGTGGATTGCCGCTTCGGCGAGCTGCCCCTGGGTGAGGTGAAAGGGGAACTGCTGCCCGGGGCCAACCGGCTGGATCTCAAGGGACTGGAGATGCGCCTGGCGGGCAGCACCCTGCGCGGCAGCGCCGAGTGGCTGACCCGTGGCAGCCAGATGCAGACCCGTGCCAGGGTGAACCTCGAGACCCGCAACAGCGAGCTGCTGCTCAAGCGGCTCGGCTACACCTCACCCATCGGGGATGCCCCGGGCAAGCTGGCGCTGGATCTGAACTGGCGTGACGTGCCCTACCGCCTGAGCCTGCCGACTCTGGCGGGCAGCGCCGACTACCAGTTGGAGGGAGGCACCCTGCGGGAGGTCAACGACAAGGGGGCCCGGCTGCTCTCCCTGCTGAGCCTCGACTCCCTGATGCGCAAGCTGCGCCTCGATTTTCGCGATGTATTCGACAAGGGCTTCTATTTCGAGTCCATGTCCGCCTCCGCCAAGGTCAATCAGGGGGTGGTGGAGAACAACGACTTCTACATGAAAGGGGCGGCGGGCAACCTGCGGGGCAAGGGCATCGCGGATCTGGTGCGCTGGCGGCTCGACTTTGATCTGAGCTTCTCCCCCAACCTGGGGGGCACCCTGCCCGTGGTGGCGGCCTTCTCCCTGACCCCCATCACCGGGCTCTATGTGCTGGCCCTCTCCAAGCTGCTGGAGCCCGTGGTGGACGTGGTGACCCGCATCGATTTTCGGGTCTCCGGCCCGCTGGACGCCCCCAGGCTGGTGGAGGCGGGGCGGGATCGCGCCCGCATCAAGCTCAACCAGCACCAGAAGGAGGCGGTGGATGCGGTGGCGCCCGGCCTGCCCGCCAAGGAGGTCACCCCCTTCCTGCTCAATCCCAAGCATCAGGGCTCGGGTCAGCGCTGAGGGCCAGCGCCGGGCTGGGGGACTTTCCCCCGGCCGCCAAACCCCTCATAGTGCAGATATTGCCCCGCGAGCCGAGAAGGCCTTCTGTCACCGGTCACCGGCTTGCCCAACAGAAGAGTGCGGATATTGCCCTGCGAGCCGAGGAGGCCTTCTGCCACCAGCTCGCCCAACAGAAGAGTGCGGATATTGCCCTGCGAGCCGAGAAGGCCTTGTGCCACCGGCTCGCCCAACAGAAGGAGCGCGTCATGTGGCTAGCCGCCATGCAGTTGATTTCGGGTCGTACCTGGCAGGATAACCGGGAGCGGATCGCCGCCGAGCTGGCGAGTCTGCCCGGGGAGCGCCCCTTGCTGGTGCTGCTGCCGGAAAACTTCGCCCTCTTTGGCGAGCGGCAGGGGTATCTGGACGGGGCAGAGCCATTGGGAAATGGCCCAATCCAGCAGCAACTCTCTGATTGGGCCAAATCCCACGGCATCTGGCTGGTGGCCGGGGCCATGCCCACCGCCATCGCCGGTGCCGACCACATCCACACCAGCACCCTGGTGTTCAATCCCGACGGCGAGCTCAAGGGGCATTACCACAAGATCCACCTGTTCGACGTGGACGTGGCGGACAATCACGGCCGCTACCGGGAGTCGGAGACCTTCAGCCCGGGTGATCAGCCTGTGCTGGTGGACTCCCCCTTTGGTCCCCTCGGCCTCTCTATCTGTTATGATCTGCGCTTTCCCGAGCTGTACCGCCAGTTGGCCCGGGCCGGTGCCCGGGTGCTGCTGGTGCCTGCCGCCTTCACCGCCGTCACCGGCGAGGCGCACTGGGAGCCCCTGCTGCGGGCCCGTGCCATCGAGAACCAGTGCTACGTGGTGGCCGCCAACCAGGGGGGCACCCACGAGACGGGGCGCCAGACCTGGGGCCACAGCATGGTGATAGACCCCTGGGGCCGGTTGCTGGCCTGTCGGGCGTCGGGGCAGGGCACTGTGCTGGCGCCGCTGGATGGGGCCCTGATCGATGAATTGAAACGCACCATGCCGGTGCTGCAACACGCCCGCCTGCTGTGAGCCCGCGGCCGTGGATTTAACCGTTACGACATCTCGCATGAGAGTGGAGAGAAAGATTTGAGTCTATTGAGCCAGGTTAGTGCCTCCCTGTTGGCCCCGAACGATCTCGACGAAGGGCGGCTGCAACAGCTGCTCGGCAGCCTGATGAGCCATCAGGTGGAGTTCGGCGACCTCTATTTCCAGCGCAGCTGGCACGAGTCCTGGATGCTGGAGGACGGCATCGTCAAGGATGGCAGCTACAACATCGATCAGGGGGTGGGGGTGCGCGCCGTCAGCGGCGAGAAGACCGGTTTCGCCTACTCGGACGAGCTGAGCCTGCTGGCGCTGCAACAGTCGGTGACTGCCGCTCGCGGCATCGCCGCCGCCGGTGCGCAGGGCAAGGTGAAGGCGTGGGCTCGCACCGAAGCAAACCTGCTCTACCCGGCGCTGGATCCCCTGCAGACCCTCGACAAGCAGCAGAAAATTGCCCTGCTGGAGCAGATGGACAAGTTCGCCAGAAGCCTGGATCCCGCCATCAATCAGGTGATGGCCTCCATCAGCGGGGTCTATGAAGAGATCCTGGTGGCCGCCACCGATGGCACCCTGGCCGCCGACGTGCGTCCGCTGGTGCGCCTCTCGGTGACCGTCATCGCCGAGAAGGGGGATCGCCGTGAGCGCGGCAGCGCGGGGGGCGGTGGCCGCTTCGGTTACGACCATTTCCTCGAGCTGGACGGGCTCGAGAGCCGGGCGTTTGGCTATGTGCGCGAAGCGGTACGCCAGGCCCTGGTCAACCTGGAGGCCATCGACGCCCCGGCCGGCACCATGCCGGTGGTGCTCGGTGCCGGCTGGCCCGGTGTGCTGCTGCACGAGGCGGTGGGTCACGGTCTGGAGGGGGACTTCAACCGCAAGGGCTCATCCGCCTTTGCCGGGCGCATCGGCGAGCAGGTGGCTTCCAAACACTGCACCATCGTCGATGACGGCACCCTGCCGGGTCGGCGCGGCTCCGTCTCCATCGACGACGAGGGGACGCCGGGGGGTTACAACGTGCTGATCGAGAACGGCATTCTCAAGGGTTACCTGCAGGACAAGCAGAACGCCCGTCTGATGGGGGTGTCGCTCACCGGCAATGGCCGCCGCGAATCCTACGCCGCCCTGCCGATGCCGCGCATGACCAACACCTACATGCTGGCGGGTCAGTACGATCCGGCGGAGATCATCGCCTCGGTGCAGAAGGGGATCTATGCCCCCAACTTCGGCGGCGGCCAGGTGGACATCACCTCCGGCAAGTTCGTCTTCTCCGCCTCCGAGGCCTACCTCATCGAGGATGGCAGGATCACCGCGCCCATCAAGGGAGCGACCCTGATCGGCAACGGCCCCGAGGCGATGAGCCAGGTTTCCATGGTGGGCCGTGATCTCGCGCTGGATCGCGGGGTCGGGGTCTGCGGCAAGGAGGGGCAGAGCGTGCCGGTCGGTGTCGGCCAGCCCACCCTCAAGCTGGATCAGCTCACCGTGGGCGGTACCCAGTAAGGGGCCGCAGAACAAGCAGCAGAGAGAATCCATGCTTACCCTGTCAAAAATTTCCAATATCCGCAGTCAGCTCTCCCCCAGCGAGCTCAAGATCGCCGATTACATCCTGGCGTGCCCGGAGCAGGTGACCCACTTCTCCTCCCAGGAGCTGGCCCAGCAGGCTGATGTCAGCCAGTCGAGCATCGTGAAGTTCACCCAGAAGATCGGGTTCAAGGGCTTCACCGCCTTCAAGCTGGCGGTGAGCGAGGATCTGGGGCGCAAGCACGCCATCAAGACCGACAACGTGGGGGATCTCTACAACGGCATCGGCCGGGACGACGATCTGGAGACCATGGCCAAGAAGCTGGCTCAGGAGAAGATCAACTCCATCGTAGAGACCACCCAGGCCCTCGACAACGCCACCCTGGCGCAGGTGCTGGATGCCATCAACCAGGCTGGCCGGGTCCAGCTGGTGGGGATCGGCGGCTCGGCGCTGACCGCCAAGGATCTCTGGTACAAGCTGCTCAAGATCGGGGTCACCACCCTGTTCGCCCAGGACAGCCACGTACAGATCTCTATCGCCCAGACTCTGGGGCCGGGGGATGTCCAGCTGGTGGTCTCCTATTCCGGCGCCAGCCGGGATGTGCTGGCGGCGGCCGAGCTGGCCAAGCGCAACGGCGCCACCCTGATCGCGGTCACCTCGTTTCGCAACACCCCTCTGCGGCAGATGGCCGACATGGTGCTGGACACGGTGGCCGACGAGAACGAGCTGCGCATCTCCTCCATCTCGTCGCGTACCGCCCAGAACACCATCACCGACATCCTGTTCCTCGGTCTGGTGCAGCGCCGTGACGAGCAGGCCTGGGCCCTCATCGATGGCACGCGGGACGCCATCGACCGTCTCAACAAGGAGTGACGCGGGCCCGGCTGCAACAGACGCCGAGACTTGCCGAAAGAGAAAACCACCCGCCTGCGGGTGGTTTTTTTATGGGCCAGTGCCGGCTCAGAGGGCGAGAGCCCAGCGCAGGAAGGCCTTGCGCTGGGCCTCGTCGGCGGCGAGGTAGCGCCGTTGCAGTTCAGGGTCGACGGGCACGGCGCCCGGGGTGGCTGCGGGCTGGGTGAGGGTGGCGGGCGGCGGAGTGATGGCCGCGCGAGCCGGTGCGTCGTAGCGGGCCAGCAGCGCCTGATAATCCGTCATCAGACTGTCCTGGTTGCGGGGGAGGGTGGTTGCCGACAGGGGGTGGCTACCCTCGGGGGTCTCAAGCCGCAGGCTGGGGTGGGTGGCAAAGTGGCGAATGGCCCGGGAGTCGGCCAGCGGCGGAGTGGTCAGTTTCAGGGTGCCGCTGGCGGGCAGGGTCAGGGTCAGCAGCAGCGGGGCGGAGCGGACGCGCCCCTGGCTCTCGTTGGTGGAGCCGGGGTCGAGGGGGCTGTCGAAACGTACCAGCAGCCGGGTGTCGCCAGCGGGCAGGGTGAGCGCTCGCTCGAAGGGGGAGACCTGGCCCCGGGATGAGGCCAGCAGGACGAGGGTGTCTGCCAGCTCCAGCCGGGCGGCCTGGACCGACAGGGTCATGGGCAGCAGCAGGATGAAGAGGAACAGGAGGCGGATCATGGGGAGCTCCAGCAGAAAGAAAATGCCGGCCAGAGGCCGGCAGGGGATCAGAACTCGTAGCGCAGGCCGAGGTGGTAGAAGCTCTCGCTGTTGCTGCTGCCGCCAAAGCTGGTGACGGTGTTGTCAGCCAGGCCATCCTCGCCATCACGGAACACGTAGGCGCTGTAGAGGGAGGATCGCGGGGTGAGCTTGTACTGCAGCTCCAGGGTGGTATCCCGCAGACTCATGCCGTCCCCCCCGTCGTTGTCGAGGTGACGATAGCCTGCGCGGGCTGCCCACTTCTGGCTGATGTCGTAGACAGCGGTCAGTTCCCATACCTTGTCCTCACTTTCTGCCCGGCCGTTGCGATAGCTCACCTGATCCTTCGCGTAGAGGGCGCCCAGCATCAGCGAACCCAGGGTGTAGCGGGCGCCGATGCCGCTGAAGCGGTACTGGTCGGCGTCGGGATCCACCTTGCTGGCATCGGTCTGGGCCGCCTTGCTCTGCTGGTAGGCGATGACCGGTGCCAGCTTGCCCGCCGCGCCGAGGTCGAAGGTGTAACGCAGGGCGCCGTTGTAGCCGTAGTCGAGATCCGAGGTGCCGTTGCCGAGGATGTAGGCTAGCGATACATCCAGATTGCCGAGAGTGTTCTGGTATTGCAGGGTACCGTCCTGGCGGAACACCTGGACCGCAGTGGAGTCCACTTTGCTGGCCTGGCGCGCCATGGAGACATCGGAGGCGGCAAACACGTCGCCGATGTCGGTGAACATGATGAGGCCGGAAGAGACCCGGCCACCGGTCACCTTGCCCCACTCGCCGCCATCGATCCCGGCCCAGACGTAACGGGCGGTGAGGTCGCTGCTGTTCTTCTGCACGTTGTTGGCGTATTCGGCGGCATTGACCTGGTACTGGGCCATGCCGATCACGGCCACCTGGTCGTTGACAGTCTGGCGGGCGGTAAAGCCGATGCGACCGTCGAAGTCCCCCTGGCTGTTGCCGTTCTTCTTGTCCGAGACGTTGAAGCCGAGGCGACCGTAGAGATCGACGTTGGAGCCGTCATCGGCCTGGTAGATGACGGCGGCCTGCGCCGCACCGACGGCAAACAGGGCAGGAATGGCCAGGGCAAGCATGGACTGTTTCATTGTTGTCTTTCCTGTGTGGGCTCTTGTGCCAGAGCCGGGGTGAGTGAAGCCGTGACCCCGATTGCTCGGGGCCAGATAGCCAGCTGGATAGAGGAGAGAGGGTTAGCTCAGATCGACGTTCTTGCAGCCGAAGAGCAGGGTGAAGAGGTAACCGCCGAAGTAGGCAACCGCCAGACCGAGGCCATAGACCATCATGCCGGGGAAGATCCCCTGGGCCGAGGTCATCAGCGGCAGCGCGACGATGCCGGAGGGGCCGAACACGGTGTTGAGACCGACCGGCAGGCCCATCCAGGAGATGAGACCGACCACGAACCCCCCCAGCGATCCGCCGCAGCAGGCGGTGATGAAGGGTTTGACCCTCGGCAGGGTGACGCCGTAGATGAGCGGCTCACCGACCCCGAGCAGGCCGGGGATGATGGTGCCCTTGACCTGGGTGCGCAGCAGGGAGTCCTTGGCTGCGCGACTGTAAAGCGCCAGGGCGGCGCCGACCTGGCCGGCCCCTGCCAGCGCGAGGATGGGGAACAGGGAGTTGAAGCCCTGGGCATCCATCAGTGCGAAGTAAACGGGCACGAACCCCTGGTGAATGCCGAACATCACCGAGATGAGGAACAGACCGGCCAGGATGGCGGTACCGAACGGGTTGCCGTTGAGGTGGATGAAGAGCCAGGACATGCCGTTGTAGAGCTGCACCCCCAGGGGCATGATCAGGACGAAGGTGACGGCCCCCATGATCAGCAGGGTGATGCAGGAGGTCAGTATCATGTCGAGGCTGTCCGGCATGAAGCGACGCACCTGGCGTTCCACCGAGGCGCCGATGATGCAGGCGATCAGCACCCCGATGATGTTGCCACGGGGATCAATGTGGTGGCCGAAGAAATCGGTGATACCTGAGTAGATGCCGCTGGTGGCTTGGGGGTCATAGCCCATCACAAACAGGGAGGCCAGAATGGCACCGTTAACCCCGGAGCCGCCGAACGCTTTCTGGGCGTTGTAGCCGATGAGAATGCTGAGGAAGCTGAACAATCCCTTGCTGAACAGTTTCATGTAGCCGACCAGCTCCACCAGCTTACCGCCGGTGGCTGCGCCGTCCTGCAGCAGGGTCTGTTCGATCAGGGTGGCAAAGCCGAGCAGCAGCCCCGCGGCGATAAAGCCGGGGATCAGTGGTGTAAAAATGGTGGCAAACTTGGCCAGAAAGCGGTGGGCCGCACTGCTCTGTTTCTGCTTGAGTGCCTGCTTGTTGGCGGCGGCGATGTCGCCAAGCTCGGTGGGGGCCGCAGCCGGAGCCTCCAGCGCCCCCAGTCCTGCGCTCAGCATGCCGTTCATCAGCTCGCAGGCGGTCTGAGCCTTGCCCGGCCCCAGCACGATCTGGAACTGGTTGTCGCTCTCAATCACCCCCATGACGCCGGCGATGCCCTTGATGGTATCCCGGTCGGCATGCAGGCTGTCCGCCAGGCTCAGTCGCAATCGGGTCATGCAGTGGCCGCAGTGGGTGATGTTGTCCCGGCCGCCGATGGCCTGGATGATCTGGCCGATCATGGTGTCAGTTATTTTTGCCATAAAGAACCCAGTCAGTCTGTGGTGTCAGCAGGGTGCCTGGCACCCCGTTCTCGTTATGTGATGGCCATCCCTGGCCTGGCCAATGTGCGGTTGGCCGATCAGTGGGTGCACTGGCTGATGAAGCCGTTGCTGCTTTGCAGGCGGTGGCGGGCTTCGTCGGCCGTGAGTCCAGCCAGGATCATCACGATGGCGGTCTTGCAGTGGTTGTCCGCCTGCGCCAGCGCCCGCTCCGCCACGGCGCGCTCGCAGTCGGTGGCCTCCATCACGATGCGTTTTTGCCGCTCCACCAGCTTGGCGTTGGTGGCTTCCACGTCCACCATCAGGTTGCCGTAGACCTTGCCGGTGCGGATCATGGCGCCGGTGGAGAGCATGTTGAGGATGAGCTTCTGCGCCGTGCCCGCCTTCATGCGGGAGGAGCCGGTGACGATCTCGGGGCCGACCACCGCCACCATGCTGATGTCGGCGGCCCGGGCCAGCGGGCTGCCGGGGTTGCAGCTGATGCTGCAGACCGTGGCACCCACCGCGCTGGCGTGGGCCATGGCGCCCAGTACGTAGGGGGTTCTGCCGCTGGCGGCGATGCCCACCAGCACATCGTTGGCGCAGAACTGGATGTTCTTCAGATCCTGGGCTCCGAGCTCTGCGTCATCCTCGGCGTTCTCGACCGCCTGCAAGATGGCCTTGTGGCCGCCAGCAATCAGGCCTATCACTTGCTCGGCAGAGACGCCATAGGTGGGCGGGCATTCGCTGGCATCCAGGATGCCGAGCCGGCCCGAGGTGCCGGCGCCGATATAGACCAGGCGCCCACCCTTGCCAAAGGCTGCCGCGATGGCATCGACCGCCCGGGCGATTTCGGGCAGCAGTTGGCCCACCGCCAGCGCCACCTGCTGATCCTCCTGGTTGATGACGCGCAGCATCTCCAGGGTCGACAGCTGGTCGATTTCGACGCTGGCCGGGTTGCGGGTCTCGGTAATCATGCTTGATAGGTCAATGGTCATCGTTTCCTCTGCTTAAGGTCATCGCCACTCCCGGCGTAAAACATCCCTCTCGATGATGAACATGATCATCGATTTTTGATTTCGATGATGAGATCAATGTCGCATAATTAATTATTCCATTTATTTCTGATTATAAGTTCTGATAATTCCTGCACGGAGAGGGTTGGGTGGGATCGGGGTGATGCCGATGGCACTAGAGGGGGAAGAGGTTGAAGGAGAGCCAATAAAAAGCCCCGGCAGGCGCCGGGGCTGGGAAAGGGGTCGGGTCAGTTGACCGAAATGGCGCGGGCGTCGATGAAGAAGCGGGCGTGGCCGTGGTCATCCACCCTTATCTGGGCGAGCAGGCGATCCTTTCGCTTGAACTCCCATCCTGTCTTGATCCGGGTCAGCGCGGGGCTGGCGGCACCGACCACGTTCAGATACTCATGAAACAGGCTGTAGCTTCCAATCTCGGTCAGCATCTTTTCCATTTGCATATCTCCTCAAGTGATGGGGTCAGCACATGCCACGCTAGCGGCAACCTTCTGAACCCTGCCTGTACAAAAACCAGACTACCCCATCAAGATGAAGGCAATACGATCAGGCGCAAGATCAGGAGGGATTTGCACGAAAAATGATACCGTTTTCAATCAGGGCTGGCGCGGCACGGCGAGATGTTCGAAGGCGGTGGATCCGGCATGGGACGGCAAGGCGGCAGCGGGTTGTTCCATCACCTGGCCATGGAAGACGGGATCCTGCGCCACCTCCTTGACGCCGTTGATGCAGAACTGCATACCCATGCACACCAGCAGGAAACCCATGATGCGGGTCATGGCGTCGATGCCGGTGGCCCCCAGGATCTTGCACACGGGATCTGCCAGCTTGAGCACACCCCAGCTGATCAGGCTCATCAGGGCGAAGGCGGTGACCATGGCGGCATAGATGACGACGCGATCGGCCTCGGCCGGTAGCTCGGCGATCTGGGCCGCGCCGCTGATCACCAGCGCCATGGTGCCGGGTCCGCACATGCTGGGCATGGTGAGGGGCACGAAGGCGATATTCTGGTTGGCCTCGACCCCGGCAGACTGGTTTGGCGAGGGGAACAGCATGCGAAAGCCGATGAAGGCGATGATGAGGCCACCGGCCAGGCGCAGGCCGGGAATGGAGATCCCGAACAGATCCAGGATGGAGGATCCGATGAAGAAGCTGACGCACAGGGTGGCGAACAGATAGAGGGCGGCCATGTTGATCTGGCGGCGAATGTGCTCGCGGGACATGCCCTTGCTCAGTCCCAGCAGCAGGGTGGCCGTGGTGGGCGGGTTGACCATGGGCAGCAGGGCCAGCAAGGCGAGAAAGACGACCTGGAAGAACATAGTGGACCTCGGGCAGGTGGACGGATTGGGGTGAGCTGGCGGGTCCGCAGCGGACCGCCACCCGGTCGATGATATCCGCAAAGAAGAAGCCCCGACAGTGCGGGGCTTGCTTGGGAAGGATCAGGCGGCCTGCGGGGTGGCCTGGCGTTGGCCGCGCTGGCGCAGCCAGAGCCAGATGCCGAGCACGAAACCGAGGGCGGCCAGGCTGACCACATAGTGGGAGGGGGCCAGCACGTCCTCCTTCATCCAGAGGGTGACCAGCATGGGGGTGAGGCCACCGAAAATGGCGTAGGCCACGTTGTAGGAGAACGACAGCCCGGAGAAGCGCACCACCGGCGGGAAGGCATTGACCATGACGTAGGGCACGGCGCCGACGATCCCCACCGCAAAGCCCGCCAGCATGTAGAGGGGCACCAGCTGATCCGTGCCCGCCGCCAGGCTGTGGTAGAAGGTATAAGTCGCGCCGGCCAGCAGCAGGGAGCCCAGGATGAAGGTAGGGCCGCTGCCGATGGCATCGATCAGGCGGCCATAGACGATGCAGCCCAGGGTGAGGGCGACGATGGCCAGGGAGTTGGCGGTCAGGGCATCGGCCGGACTGATGCCGTGGACCTTCTGCAGATAGGTCGGGGTCATCAGGATCACCACCACGATGCCGGCGGAGAGCAGCCAGGTCAGCAGCATGGAGACGACGACGCTGCCCTTGTGCTCACGCAGCACCGTCTTGAGGGGCAGCTCCTCGGCCAGGGACTTGTTGGCCTGCATCTCTGCGAAGACCGGAGTCTCGTGCAGCCAGCGGCGCAGGTACATGGCGACGATGCCGAACACGCCGCCGAGCACGAAGGCCAGACGCCAGCCCCAGTCGCTCACATCGCCCGGGCTCATGCCACGGTTGATGGCGGTGGCCACCAGGGAGCCGAGCAGGATGCCGGCGGTCAGCCCTGCGGTGAGGGTACCGCAGGCGACACCGACCCGGCGGGCGGGCACGTGTTCGGCCACGAAGACCCAGGCTCCGGGGACTTCCCCGCCGATGGCGGCCCCTTGCAGGATCCGCAGCAGCAGCAACAGCAGGGGGGCGGCGATGCCGAGCACGGCGTAGGTGGGCAGCAGGCCGATCAGCAGGGTCGGCAAGGCCATCAGGATGATGCTGAGGGTGAACATCCGCTTGCGGCCGATGAGATCGCCAAAGTGGGCCATGATGATGCCCCCCAGGGGGCGGGCCAGGTAGCCGGCGGCGAAGATGCCGAAGGTCTGGAACTGGCGCAGCCACTCGGGAATGTCGGCCGGGAAGAAGAGCTCGCCGATGACCACGGCGAAGAAGACGAAGATGATGAAGTCGTAGAATTCGAGGGCGCCGCCCAGCGCCGCCAGGCTCAGGGTCTTGTAATCCTGTCGACTGAGGGGGCGACCGTGGTCGTGCGATGTGCTGACTTTACTCATATCCTTATGTTTCCCATCGTTTTTTTAGTTATTCTCCCCGGTGTGCTGCGGGGATACGCTCACCCACGAGGGTATGCTTTTGTGTCCCGCAATGTAAATCGCACAATTCGCAACACTGTCTTGCAGCACGGTGCGGCAAGTAGCTGGAGAGGTCATGACGAAGAAAAAAGTACTGCTCTCCTGGAGCAGCGGAAAAGACAGCGCCTGGGCCTTGCATCGCCTGCGCCAGGATCCGGCCATCGAGGTGGTGGGGCTGTTCACCACCCTCAACCAGGCGTTCGAGCGGGTGGCCATGCACGGGGTGCGCAAGCAGTTGTTGTTGGCACAGGCTGAGTGCGTGGGCTTGCCGCTGATCACCATCGACCTGCCCTGGCCCTGCTGCAACGAGGAGTATGGGCGCATCATGACGGGCTTCATCGCCGATGTGCAGGCCAAGGACATTCACCACATGGCGTTCGGGGATCTCTTTCTTGAGGATGTGCGTGCCTATCGGGAGCGACAACTGGCGGGGACCGGCATCACGCCGCTTTTCCCGCTCTGGGGCAGCGACACGACCGAGCTGGCGCAGGCGATGATCGACGCCGGGCTCAAGGCCAGGGTCTGCACCCTGGATCCGGGCAAGCTGGACGCCGGGTTAGGTGGTCATGAGTTCGGTCCGGCCTTGCTGGCTGCCCTGCCCGCCGGGGTAGATCCCTGCGGCGAGAATGGGGAGTTTCATACCCTGGCCTGGGACGGCCCCATGTTCCTGCATCCCCTGCCCATCCGGGTGGGGGAAACGGTGCTGCGGGACGGCTTCGTCTTCACCGATCTGCTGGCGGAGGATCCCGAATGAGGGAAGACCCCCTCGGGTGAGAAAGGAAAGGGGCCGGCTCCGTGAGGAATCGGCCCCTTTGCGTTTGCCCCCTTCAGCGGGCGGCGAAGGTGTCGCAACTGGCGGGCTTGCCGCTGTCAAAACCGCGTTTGAACCAGGTGAGGCGCTGGGCCGAGGTGCCGTGGGTGAAGCTGTCGGGAACGACCCGGCCCTGACCCTGCTGCTGCAACCTGTCGTCGCCGATGGCCTGGGCGGCGTTGAGCGCCTCTTCCAGATCGCCGCGCTCCAGCACCTGCTCTTTTTCCATGTAGTGGCCCCAGACCCCGGCGAAGCAGTCCGCCTGGAGTTCGAGCTTGATCGACAACCGGTTCTGGGCGACCTGGCTCAGCCCCTGTTGCTGCTGGCGCACCTTGGTGGAGATGCCGAGCAGGTTCTGCACGTGGTGGCCCACCTCGTGGGCGATCACATAGCCCTGGGCGAAGTCGCCGTCGGCCCCCAGCTTGTCGCGCATGTCCTGATAGAAGGAGAGATCGATGTAGACGGTGCTGTCGGCCGGACAGTAGAAGGGCCCCATCACCGACTGCCCCTGGCCGCAGCCGGTGCGGGTCGCACCGCGATAGAGCACCAGCCTGGGAGCCTGATAGTGGTTGCCGCTTTGCTGGAACATCTCGCCCCAGGCGTCCTCCGTGGAGGCGAGCATCACCGAGGTGAAGCGGGGGAGGGGATCGTTGGCAGCCTGGGACGAGTTCTGACGCTGGGGCTGGCTCTGCGGGGCCGGATCCTGCAGCAGGGGGCCGAGGTCCACGCCGTAGTACCCCGCCACCATGACCACCAGCAGCAGGATAAGGCGCCCCTTGCCACCGATGGGCAGGCCGCCGCCCCCGTTGCCGCCGCCTTGCTGGCGCCGGTCTTCCACATTGTTGCTCTCACGGCGATCTTGCCAGCGCATATCCCCATACTCCCGTCATTGGTGGTGGCAGTAATGATAATGGCTGGCGCCGGGGCTTGCCTAATCGGCCCGGGTCATTCGGCCCAGGGCATCTCGGGCAGGCTGTCGAGAAACTCGCCGTAACGGACGAGGTTGAAGGGGCCCTGTTCGGCTTCCATGGCCATGAGTTCTGCGCCCAGGGCGCAGGCGATGTATTGCAGCGCCTCTTCCCGCGGGGTGCCCTTCATCACCAGGCGCATCAGGGTGGCTTTCACCTGGAGGGGGTGGCCCTCGGCGAGCTGGTTCTCCACCATCTCCAGCAGTGTCTCTTCATCAAAAAATTCGGGGGTATCGGTCATGGCCGTTCTCCTGCCTGTTCCATGGGGTGGGCAGTATAGCGGGGACGCGGCTCCCGGGGCGAAAATATCCTCCGGGTCTTGCCAAGGAAGCGGGGCGGGAGCAGTCTTGGACACTCTCTACTGCCGAACGAGCCCATGTCATGATCCTCTCCGAGCGCCTGGAACTGCGCGAACTGACCATTGTCGATGCCCCCTTCATTCTCGAACTGCTCAACGATGGTGATTTTCACCGCTACATCGGCGATCGCGGGGTGCGTACCCTGGCGGATGCCGAAAACTACATCCAGCAGGGGCCTGCGGTCAGTTATGCCCGCCACGGTCACGGACTCTATCTGGTGGTGCGGCGGGAAGACGGGGCCAGGCTCGGCATCTGTGGTCTGATCAAGCGCGATACCCAGCCCTGTGAAGACATCGGCTATGCCTTCCTGCCCGCCTGGCGCGGCCAGGGCTATGCCATCGAGGCCGCGCGGGCGGCCATGGCAGATGGCCGTGAACGGCTCGGCATCGAGCGGGTGGTCGCCATCGTCACCCCGGGCAATGAGCGCTCGGTCCGGCTACTCGCCAAGCTGGGGCTGAGTCAGGGCAAACGGGTCAGGCTGGGAGCCGGCGAGGAGGAGTGCCTGCTGCTGGAGGCGCCGGACAAGGAGACTTGCGGGGTCTAGCCACCGCTCTGGGAGCGGGGCCATGCAGACTATGACGTCAGGCAAGGAGGCCGCCGTGAGTTGCGGCCTGTCTGCATCGGGCGCTGCCGGTGGGCAGGCAAAGTCAGTTGAGCTCTTCGATGGAGAACTCGCCGGCGATACCATCACAGGAGATGGCGAAGCCGCCGCTGAAGCGGGTGCTGAACTGGATCAGGAACGCATCGTCGTCGTGCTCTTGCACGGGCAGGTTGATGGGTTTGCTGCGACGCAGGGGTTTGCGGATCTGTACGTGTTTCATCATGGTATTTCTCTATATAAATTAAGTGTTTGCTCCTTGTATTGGCAAATGTCAGGTCAATGGGCGCGGTCAGCACGATGGCGGACGAGCGCGCAGGAATACCCAGCCCGGTTCAGGGGCGTCTGCACTTTCAAGGAAGGCGCCAAGGACCATGCGGATGCATGATGCTACTTGGGAGTGGGCAGATCGGGTCTGCACCGTGAGAGCCGGGCAACGCAGGCAGACAGCCTGAACGGTTCTCAAGGCGAGTAAATCAGAAGAAGGTTATGCGGGTACTGGCAGGATTCATCGTGAGGTGAAGCATTGCGAACATAATCAGGGCTGATTAACTAGCCGGCGCGCATTCTCTCCTCGAAATGTGTAAAAAGCAAACACTAATTGTGCGTTCACCCAGTCATTCCCTGTTTTTCACGGCCACGGGGACGGCAAAAGGGCTCCCGAGGGAGCCCTTTTCATTGCCGGTCAGGGACGGGCTCAGGCGTCGCCGCAGGCCTTCTTGGCGGCGGTGATCATGGGGGTAATGGTCATGCCCTGTACCACGATGGAGAACATCACCACCGAGTAGGTCATCACCAGGATCACCTGGCGAAGATCGACGTTGTGCTCCGGGATCATCATGACACCGGATGGCAGTGCCAGGGCCATGGCCATGGCCAGACCGCCACGCAGGCCGCCCCAGGTGAGGATGCGCACCGAGAAGGTGTTGTAGCTGCGGAACTTGCGGAACGTCACATAGGGCAGGGAGACGCTGATGAAGCGGGCAGCCAGGCAGAGCGGCACCGCGATGACCAGCAGGATCCAGTCGCGCCAGTCGAGGTCCAGCAGCACCAGTGCCAGACCGATCAGCAGGAACAGCAGGGCGTTGAGGAACTGATCCATCAACTCCCAGAAGTGATCCAGGTGGTGCTGGCTCTGCTCGGAGAAGCCGGAATGACGGGTCCAGTTGCCGATCATGATGCCGGTCACCACCATGGCCAGGGCGCCGGAGACGCCGATCATGTTGGCGAAGGCGAAGCCCGCGGTCGGGATGCAGAGGGTCAGCAGCAGCTCCAGGGAGCCGTCGTCGGTGGCGCTGATCATCACGTGGGCGATGAGACCCAGCACGGCCCCGAACAGGATGCCGCCGAGAGCCTCATGCAGGAACAGACCGGCCACGCTGCCGAAGGTGGGCTCCACGCCGCCAAAGGCCACGGCAAACACGGTGGCGAAGATGACCAGACCGACACCGTCGTTGAACAGGGATTCCCCCTCGATCTGGATGGCGATCTGGGGTGGCGCCTTCATCTTCTTGACGATGGCCAGTACGGCGATGGGGTCGGTGGGGGAGATCAGGGCACCGAACAACATGCAGTAGACCAGCGGCACATCCCAGCCCAGCAGCTTGGCGATGAACCAGAAGCCGTAGCCGATGAGGAAGGTGGAGAGCAGGGTGGCGGCTATGGCCAGAATGGTGATTTCCCACTTCTGGCTACGCAACGCCTTGAGGTTGATGCCAAGGCCGCCGGCGAACAGCAGGAAGCCCAGGATCCCCTTCAACAGGAAGTTCTGGAAGTCGATGCTCTCCATGGTCTTGATGGCGAGAGGCTCCAGATTGAACCAACCCAGTTTGCCAAACAGCACCAGCAGCGCGGAGATCAGCATGGAGCCCGCAGTGATGGCGATGGTGGTCTGGATCTTCACAACATACTGGTTGGCAAAGGCGATGAAGATCGCCAACGCTGCCAGGAAGCAGAGTGTGTAGTAGACGCTCATAGTTATTTTTCTCTTTGGTAAACAGCAAGCACGTATCCCTCTTGAGGACGGGCATAGGGTACTCCCGGGTTAGATCATGCTCATTACCTATTTATGGTTATATTTAATCGCTGTCATGGACAGATAGACGGCTAGATTTCCATTTAATTTGATTGCTGCTAGGATGGGCATCACGCAGTTGCATGGATGTAAGGGGTACGAGCGGTGTCGAGCAGAGAGTCGAACAAGAAAGCGGATGTCACAACCAGGCTGGAAGCCTGTCTCAAGGAGCGGATCCTGATCATCGACGGGGCCATGGGCACCATGATCCAGGGTTACAAACTCGGTGAGGCGGACTATCGGGGGGAGCGGTTTGCCGACTGGCATACCGACATCAAGGGCAACAACGACCTGCTGGTGTTGAGCCGTCCCGCCGTCATTCGCGAGATCCACGACCAGTATTGTGCCGCCGGGGCCGACATCCTCGAGACCAACACCTTCAACGCCACCCGCATCGCCATGGCGGACTACGAGATGGAAGCGCTCTCGGCCGAGATAAACCGGGAGGCGGCCCGCCTGGCACGCGCCGTGGCGGACGAGTGGACCGCCAAGGACCCGACGAAACCGCGCTTTGTGGCAGGGGTACTGGGCCCCACCAACCGTACCGCCTCCATCTCGCCAGACGTGAACGATCCGGGCAAGCGCAACGTCACCTATGACGAGCTGGTGGCCGCCTACACCGAATCGACCCACGCCCTGATCGAGGGCGGTGCCGACATCATCCTGATCGAGACCATCTTCGACACCCTCAACGCCAAGGCGGCCGCCTTCGCGGTGGACCTGGTGTTCGAGGAGCTGGGTTACAGCCTGCCGGTGATGATCTCCGGCACCATCACGGACGCCTCCGGTCGTACCCTCTCGGGCCAGACCACCGAGGCCTTCTATCACTCCCTTCGCCACGTCAAACCGGTCTCCTTCGGCCTCAACTGTGCGCTGGGGCCGGACGAGCTGCGCCAGTACGTGGAGGAGCTCTCCCGCATCAGCGAGACCCATGTCAGCGCCCACCCCAATGCCGGTCTACCCAATGCGTTTGGCGAGTACGATCTGGACGCGGTCGAGATGGCGGAGCATATCCGCGAGTGGGCCCAAAGCGGCTTCCTCAACCTGGTGGGCGGCTGCTGCGGCACCACCCCGACCCACATCCGCGCCATGGCGGACGCCGTGGCGGGCATCAAGCCCCGCGCCCTGCCGGATCTGCCGGTAGCCTGCCGGTTGTCGGGCCTGGAGCCTCTCATCATCACGGCGGACTCCATGTTCGTGAACGTGGGTGAGCGGACCAACGTCACCGGCTCGGCCAAGTTCAAGCGCTTGATAAAAGAGGGGCTCTACGACGAGGCCCTGGATGTGGCCAAGCAGCAGGTGGAAAACGGCGCCCAGATCATCGACATCAACATGGATGAGGGGATGCTGGATGCCGAGGCGGCCATGGTGCGCTTCCTGAACCTCATCGCCGGGGAACCGGACATCGCCCGGGTGCCGGTGATGATCGACTCCTCCAAGTGGGAGGTGCTGGAGGCGGGCCTCAAGTGCGTGCAGGGCAAGCCGGTGGTCAACTCCATCTCCATGAAGGAGGGGGAGGACAAATTCATCGAGCAGGCGAAACTGCTGCGCCGCTACGGCGCCGCCGTCATCGTCATGGCGTTTGACGAGGTGGGCCAGGCCGATACCCGGGCCCGCAAGTTCGAGATCTGCCAGCGCGCCTACCGCATTCTGGTGGACCGCGTCGGCTTCCCGCCGGAAGACATCATCTTCGACCCCAACATCTTCGCGGTGGCGACCGGCATCGACGAGCACAACAACTACGCGGTGGACTTCATCGAAGCGGTGAAGGACATCAAAACGCACCTGCCCCACGCCATGATCTCCGGCGGCGTCTCCAACGTCTCCTTCTCCTTCCGTGGCAACGAGCCGGTGCGCGAAGCCATCCACGCTGTCTTCCTCTACCACGCCATCAGGAACGGCATGGACATGGGGATCGTCAACGCGGGCCAGCTTGCCATCTACGAAGACATCCCGAGCGATCTGAAAGAGAAGGTCGAGGCGGTAGTGCTGAACCTCAACGACAACGCCACCGAGGCGCTGCTGGCCATCGCCGAGAAGTATCGCGGCGCGGGTGCCCAGGCGGAGGATCCGCGGGATCAGGAGTGGCGCAGCTGGCCGGTGGGCAAGCGGCTCGAACACGCCCTGGTCAAGGGGATCACCGACTTTATCGAGGAGGACACCGAGGAGGCGCGCGCCCAGGCCGAGAAGCCGCTGCACGTCATCGAGGGGCCGCTGATGGATGGCATGAACGTGGTGGGCGATCTGTTCGGCGCCGGCAAGATGTTCCTGCCCCAGGTGGTGAAGTCGGCCCGGGTGATGAAGCGGGCGGTGGCCTACCTGCAACCCTACATCGAGGCGGAGAAGTCCGGCGGCTCCAGCAACGGCAAAATCGTGCTGGCCACCGTCAAGGGCGACGTGCACGACATCGGCAAGAACATCGTCGGGGTGGTGCTCCAGTGCAACAACTTCGAGATCGTGGATCTCGGGGTCATGGTCTCCTGCGAGACCATCCTCAAGACGGCCCGGGAAGTGAACGCCGACATCATCGGCCTGTCGGGCCTCATCACTCCGTCCCTGGACGAGATGGTGCACGTAGCAAAAGAGATGGAGCGTCAGGGGTTCAAGCTGCCGCTGCTCATCGGCGGTGCCACCACTTCCAAGGCCCACACCGCGGTGAAGATAGAGCAGAACTACTCCGAGCCCGTTGTCTATGTCTCCAACGCCTCCCGCGCCGTGGGGGTGGCCCAGAGCCTGCTGAGCCCGGAGCTCAAGCCCGCCTTCGTGGCCCGCATCGACAAGGAGTACGAGATTGCCCGGGATCAGCACGCCCGCAAGCAGCCGCGCTCCAAGCCGGTTTCCCTGGCCCATGCCCGGGCCAACCGCCATCAGCTGGACTGGGTGGGCTATGAGCCCCCGGCGCCCCGGGAGCCCGGCGTGCAGACCTTCGAAAACGTGCCCATCTCTGTGCTGCGCCCCTATATCGACTGGACGCCGTTTTTCCTGAGCTGGGAGCTGGCGGGCAAGTTCCCCCGCATTCTGGAGGATGAAGTCGTGGGGGAGGAGGCGACGCGCCTCTACGCCGACGCCAACGCCATGCTGGATCAGCTGGAGAAGGATCAGAGCGTGCGTTGCGCCGGTATCATAGGCCTGTTCCCCGCCAACGCCGTGGGGGACAGCATCGAGGTTTACACCGACGAGACCCGCACCCAGGTGCGCAAGGTGCTGCACCACCTACGCCAGCAGAGCGAGAAGCAGGGCTTCCCCAACTACTGTCTGGCGGACTATGTGGCGCCGAAAGAGAGCGGCAAGCCCGACTGGATCGGCGCCTTCGCGGTGACCGGCGGCATCGGCGAGGAGGCCATCGCCAAGGCCTACAAGGCGGACCACGACGACTACAACGCCATCCTCATCCAGGCGGTGTGCGATCGCCTCGCCGAGGCCTTTGCCGAATACCTCCACGAGCAGGTGCGCAAAGTGCACTGGGGCTATGCCCCGGACGAGGCGCTCAGCAACGAGGAACTGATTCGCGAAAATTACCAGGGGATACGTCCGGCGCCGGGCTACCCGGCCTGCCCGGAGCACACCGAGAAGGGGAGCATCTGGGAGCTGCTGGACGTGGAGCAGGCCATCGGCATGCAGCTTACCGAGTCCTACGCCATGTGGCCGGGGGCGGCGGTATCCGGCTGGTACTTCTCCCACCCCGAGAGCAAATACTTCGCCGTGGCCCAGATCCAGCAGGATCAGGTGGAAGACTACGCCCAGCGCAAGGGGATGACCCTGGCAGAGGCCGAACGCTGGCTGGGACCCAACCTGCATTGATCCCCGTCTGCCCCGCTTCACGCGGTGCGGGGCAGGCGCCGGGTACGCACGCCATATCGAGGTTGCCATGAAGATTGGATTTGTCGGTCTGGGGGCCGTGGTGCAGACAGCCTATCTGCCTGCACTTGCCGCACTGGCGGAAAATACCGAGATATGGGGTTTTGATCCCGCCATCACCCTGCCCGGCGTCATGTCCGCCCCGACCCTGGAAGCCCTGCTGGCCGAACCCCTGGATCGGCTGGTGATCGCCACCCCTTCCCTGCTGCATCTGCCCGTGCTGGAACAGGCACTGGCCAGCGCCATTCCCCTCATCCTGGTGGAGAAACCCGTGGTGGCCACCCTGGCCCAGCACGATCGCCTGCGCGCCCTGCTGGCGGACCCCGAGGTCGCAGCCAGGGTGCTGGCGCTGGATCACTGGATGGCCCGCAATGCCGTCCAGCAGTTGCTGCTGAGCGGCAAACTGGATGAAGGTTGGCAGCCTCGGGAATCTGACGGCGCCGGGGGCGGGCTGGCCACCCTTGCCGATATCAGCGCGGTGGAGGGCTTTTTGCTGGAACCCTGCGGCCTGGACGAGGCGGGGGAGCCCTATGCCCTCAACTTCGCCACCGGGGAGCCGGATCGGCGGGTCCTGCGCCATCCAGACGGGGTGATCCTCGACATTGGTACCCATCTGCTGGCGATGATCCGGGAACTGCTGGTGGCCCTGGGTGGGGACGACCGCCTGCACCTGATCGCGGAGGGCGTCTGCGACCGGCTGGGGCAGCCCATCCGGCGCGGGGATCTGGAGACCGCCGAGGGGCGGGCCTGCCTGCGCGGCGAGGCGGCAGGGGTGCCCCTGACCCTCTGGCTCGACAAGTATGCCGGTCCCGGGGTGGAGAAGAAGGGGCTTTGCCTGCACTTCAAAGACGGGCGGCGCATCGAGCTGCTTCGCCGCGGCAACCTGGAGTGGCTGCACCATCACGACGTCGACGGGATGCGGGGCTGGCAACATGAGGGGCCCCTCTATCGCCACTGCATCGCCCAGACCCTGCTGGCCCCCGTGCCTTTGGGAGGCTGGGCCGGCACCACGGCGCGCCGTTTGCAGGAGGTCGCCCTGCTGCTTGAGTTGCAACAAGGGCTGCGCGGCCCCCATTGACGTCGTTGGCGTCATCGGGCATGAGGGCTGGTGGCTGGCGCCGTCTTGCAGAACGGTCCCTGGCTTTGGTCCGTTCTTGAGTGCGGCACTCTCGGTTTTTGCCTGTTCTTGCAGAACCGCGCATGGTGAGGGGAAAGGATTGGCGTTGCCAGTCGTTCATGGCACCTTATACTCTCCAGTCCGATTATCAGGTCTGCCATTTCCATGAATATTGCCATTTTATCCCGTGAGCCCAACAACTACTCCACCCGCCGTCTGGTCGAGGTGGCCCGGGCCCGTGGGCATCAGGTCGAGGTGCTCGACACCCTGCGCTGCTACATGAACATCGCCTCCCACAGCCCCTCCATCCATTACGAAGGACGGGAGCTGGAGAGCTATGACGCCGTGATCCCGCGCATCGGTGCCAGCATCACCTTCTATGGCACCGCCGTGCTGCGCCAGTTCGAGATGATGAGCACCATGGCTCTCAACAGCTCGGTGGCCATCTCCCGCTCCCGGGACAAGCTGCGCGCCATGCAGCTGCTCTCCCGTCACGGCATCGGCCTGCCGGTGACCGGCTATGCCCACAGCACCCACGACGTACCGGATCTCATCACCATGGTGGGGGGCGCCCCCCTGGTGGTGAAACTGCTGGAGGGCACCCAGGGGATTGGCGTGGTGCTGTGCGAAACCCAGAAGGCCGCGGAGAGCGTCATCGAGGCCTTTATCCAGACCAACAACAACATCCTGGTGCAGGAGTACATCCGCGAGGCTAACGGCGCCGATATCCGCTGCCTGGTGGTCAACGGCAAGGTGGTGGCCGCCATGCGCCGCCAGGCCCAGCCGGGGGAGTTTCGCTCCAACCTGCACCGGGGCGGCACCGCCGAAGCCATCAAGATCACGCCGGAAGAGCGTGCCACCGCCGTGCAGGCCGCCAAGATCATGGGGCTGGACGTGGCCGGGGTGGATATTCTGCGTAGCGCCCGCGGCCCGCTGGTGCTGGAGGTGAATTCCTCCCCCGGTCTGCAGGGGGTGGAGGCCGCCTCCGGCAAGGACGTGGCGGGCAAGATCATCGAGTTCCTCGAGCTCAAGGCGAGCCGCAAGCACAAGCCGGCGGAATGAGCCCCAAACGAGTGTCAGACAGGTAAACACAGGGCGCCCTCGGGCGCCTTGTTGCTATCTGGCGGGTGGGCTGGAAGGCAGCGGGCTTGCCGGGAAGTGTCTCCCTTCTCCCGCTGTGTTGAACAGCCGGGGAGAAGGGCCGGGGATGAGGGGGTTATACCGCCCCGGGGGCGCCGGGGATCATCACCAGCCGGGCGCTGAAGACCCCATCCACCAGGTGGGTCTCAATCTGCCAGCCCAGCTTCTCGCAGATGCGCTGGATGATGGTGAGACCGCAGCCGTAGCCGAGGATCTGATCCGGCGCGGCGGCGGTGGGGTTGCTGATGGTGAGCACCTGCTCGTGCAGGGTGATCTCGATGTGCCCCTCGGCGTAGCTCAGGGCGTTTTTCAAGAGGTTGCCGAGGGCGATGGCGAGCAGGGAGAGGGGGGCCTGCACCTCGCTCTCCTCGTCCAGTTGCAGGCGAATGTCCAGCGTCTCCCGTTGCAGCAGGGGAGCGAGGCGGGTCAGCTCCCGGCGAATGAGCGGCGCCACCTGCTGGGGCGGGCGCTCCACGGCCTCCTTGCGTCCCAGCAGCAGGAAGGTTTCGGTGAGCAGGGCCATCTCGTCGGCGGCGGCGCGGATGCGGCTGACGGCGCGGGCTGCCGGGGCGGGCAGGTCATTCACCTTGCCGAGCAGGGCCGCGGATCCCTGGATCACCATGTTGGGGGTGCGCAGCTCGTGGCTGGCAAAGCGGCTGAACTCCTGTTCACGGGCAAACACGGCGGCTACCTCGTGCTTGCCCGCCAGCAGCGCCTGCTCTATCTCTCGCAGCTCCTGCCAGGGGGCATCGGGCACGAAGTCCCCCTGATCCGGGGTGAGGTGGGCGACCCGCTGGCGCAGCCGCTCCAGCGGCCTGGTGATGTGACGCACCAGCCAGATGCCGAAGGCGAGGCTCCCCAGCAGCAGGGCCAGGCCGATGAGGCGGGTCACCAGATGCAGCTTGGCTTCGTAAGGGTCCAGGTAGTCGTCCGCATCGTCGTTGAACACCAGATAGAGCAGCCCCTGACCCGAGGGGTGGGCGCGTACCAGGAAGTGCTTGTCCTCCCGGCCCAGCTGATGCTCGAAGAAGCCTGGGTTCTGGTAGGCCTTGAGCCAGGCGGGCAGGCGGCCCGCCTCGGTCCAGTAGCTGGAGAACTGACGCGGGCTGGGGGCGGGGGCCGCCATTCCGAGGCGCAACCAGTCGTCGTCATAGCGGGTTGCCTCCGCCTCCAGCCAGTGGCGCAGGCTCAGCTCCTCCATCTTGTTCTCGGCCACCACCATCAGCAGGCTCAGGATCACCAGCAGCAGCAGACCGGCCCCCCCCAGCGCCAGCACCAGGCGCCGGCGCAGGCTCGGCAGACCGGAGGCAAGGGGCTGCGTCGGGTTCGTCATGGGGTCACCAGCCGGTAGCCCTGGCCGTGCAGGGTCTCCAGCATGGGGGTGGGGAAGGGCTTGTCGAGGGCGCTGCGCAGGGCATAGATGTGGCTGCGCAGGGCGTCGGAGTCGGGCTCCTCGTCGCCCCAGACGGTGTCGAGCACCTCCTGGCGCGTCACCAGCTGGGGCGCGCGCTTCACCAGCAGGGTGAGGATCTGGAACGGGATCTTGCCGAGCTTGAGCTCCACCCCGGCGCGGGTGGCGCGGCCGCTGGCGGGATCCACCGTCAGATCGCCAAAGCAGAGCACGCCCATGTCCCCTCTGGGGCCACGCAGGCTGAGGGCCTCCAGGCGCACCTCCAGCTCCTCCATGGCGAACGGCTTGACCAGATAGTCGTCGCCCCCCGCCCGAAAGCCTGCCAGCTTGTCCTCCAGGCTGTCACGGGCGGTGAGAAAGAGCACCGGGGTCGCGATGCCGTCCGCACGCAGCCGCTCCACGGTACGCAGGCCGTCTAGGCGCGGCATCATGACGTCCATGATGATGACGTCGAAGCGCTCCTGGGCCAGCAGTTGCAGGGCGGCCTGGCCGTGATAGGCGCAGTCCACCCTGTGCCCGGCCAGCGCCAGATAGTCCATGATGGTCTCCGCCACCTGGGGACTGTCTTCCACCACCAGTATTTTCATGCTCTGATCTCCTGGTCTGTGCCGCTATTTCACGGCCATTTCACACCGGATGGGTCATCCTGTGTGCCAGTGTAACCCCGAGGATCCCCGATGAAGAAGTCTCTCCGCGCCTTCTGGTTATTGACTCTATTGCCTTTTGGTCTGGTGCAGGCGGCCGAGTTCAAGCTCACGGGCCGCACCACCTGGCAGCTTGGCCAGTTGATGGTCAACGGCATTCCCTTCGTGATCGATGAGCGCACCCGCTTCAAGGATGGCCTGGATGAGGACGATCTCGGCGGGACCTGGGTCGATCTGGAAGGGGTCGTGCAGGAGACGGCGGCAGGGGCGCGGCGGCTCGTTCGCGAGGTGGAGGCGCTGGAAGAGGAGGACGAGATGGAACTGGAAGGGCCGGTGGAAGGGGGACGGATCTGGGGTTATGTCACCTCGGATGGGAGCCTCTCCCCATTTGAGGGACGCTGGCTGGAGCTGGAGTGCAAGTTTGACGGCATGCGCCTGAGCCAGTGCCGGGAGGATGACTGACCGGTCAGGGCGGACCGGGAAAAATTGCTCGTCCGGGGCCATAGTTAAACCTCACCCCGTGACCCCGGACCGCCTGCCATGACCCGAACCGCACTCTGCCTGCTGCTGTTGCCCTTCTGCACCCTTGCCGACGACGCCGAGCTCTGGCTGGTGGAGCTGGAGCACAACGACGGGGTGCGCCTGCAATTCCAGGGGGCTGAGCTGGAGCTCGGCAGTGCCGAACTGCACGGCGTGGCGCAGCCGGACGGGCTCGTGCCCGGCATGCACCTCGCGATCCAGAGCCGCTACGGCGTCGCCGAGACGATCCGGGTGCTCGACGGGGCGCCGGATCCGGCGCTCGGGGCCAGCTGGCGGCGGGCGGAGGATCGACTGCTCACCCATAATCAGCAGGCATTGCTGCTACAGGATCTCGGCGTGCTGGTGTTTGATGCTGACACTCGCTGGATCAACGGCAGCGCCGCCGATCTGCAACCGGGTCGCCGCCTGGTGCTGAGCCGGGATGAAGAGGGCCGCCTCACCGACATCCTCATTCCTGACCCCGAGGATCCCCTCGACGCCGAAGAGTGAGACCTCTCTCCCTTTCCCCTTGTTAATGGCTTGTACTTTAAATTTCCCCACTTATACTGGCGCACATCTTGTCGGAGTGCTGACCGTCGAACGACGCTAAGCTGAGACCGTTAATTCGGGATCCGTGGAACCTGATCAGGTTAAGACCTGCGAAGGGAAACAAGGGTAACTTGCGGGTTACCGCGCCGGGGAAGGCACACCTTCCCGCCAGCTGGAGGCAGACCGCCTCTGGCTGGCACAGGCGCACAGGGGGAGGTTGTCCCGTCCGGTTGTCCTTAGGGCGCCGGGTTTCCAGACTAGGGAAACACCGGGACGGCAGAGCAGGGAAGATCCATGCCCGGCTCACTCCCCCGAGCACACCCCGCCGCAAGTTCATCTTCTCCTCGAACTCCAGACAAGCAAACACCCATAACTTCAACCAGTTAATGTGAGTTTTGCTATGTCTACCAATGTTTCTGATACCACCAAATCCAGCCGCCGCGAGCAGCGCTCCAGCGCCCAGACCTTTATCGACAACCTCAAGGGGATGGCGCACCCTAACTCCCGCCGCATCTTTATCCAGGGTTCTCGCCCTGACATCCGGGTGCCCCTGCGGGAGATCCAGTTGGCCGACACCTTCGTCGGCGGCACCAAGGACGCTCCCCAGTTCGAGCCCAACGAGCCGGTGCCGGTTTACGATACCTCGGGCCCCTATGGGGAAGAGGCCGCCCCCATCGACGTGCGCCGCGGTCTGCCGCGCCTGCGGGAGAATTGGGTGCTGGAGCGCGATGACACCGACGCGCTGGACGGGCTGAGCTCCACCTTCACTCAGGAGCGCCTGGCGGACGAGGGGCTGGATCACCTGCGCTTCGAACATCTGCACTCTTCGCAACATAAGGCCCGCCGTGCCAAGCCGGGCCGCCGGGTCACCCAGCTGCACTATGCCCGCCAAGGCATCGTCACCCCCGAGATGGAATTTATCGCCCTGCGCGAGAACATGGGCCGCGAGCGGGTGCGCTCCGAGCTCCTGCGCACCCAGCACCCGGGTCAGGGCTTTGGCGCCAGACTGCCCCAGAACATCACCCCCGAGTTCGTGCGCGATGAGGTGGCCGCCGGTCGCGCCATCATCCCCAGCAACATCAACCACCCGGAAGCGGAGCCCATGATCATCGGCCGCAACTTCCTGGTGAAGATCAACGCCAACATCGGCAACTCGGCGGTCACTTCCAGCATCGAAGAGGAAGTGGAGAAGCTGGTGTGGTCCACCCGCTGGGGCGCCGATACCGTGATGGATCTCTCCACCGGCCGCTATATCCACGAGACCCGCGAGTGGATCCTGCGCAACAGCCCGGTGCCCATCGGCACCGTGCCCATCTATCAGGCGCTGGAGAAGACCAACGGCATCGCCGAAGACCTCACCTGGGAGCTGTTCCGCGACACCCTGCTGGAGCAGGCCGAGCAGGGGGTGGACTACTTCACCATCCACGCCGGCGTCTTGCTGCGCTTCGTGCCGATGACTGCCAAGCGCCTCACCGGCATCGTCTCCCGTGGTGGCAGCATCATGGCCAAGTGGTGCCTGTCGCATCACAAGGAGAACTTCCTCTACGAACACTTCCGCGAGATCTGCGAGATCTGCGCCGCCTACGACGTCAGTCTGTCGCTGGGGGACGGTCTGCGTCCGGGCTCCGTCTATGACGCCAACGACGAGGCCCAGTTCGCCGAGCTGCGCACCCTGGGCGAGCTCACCAAAATTGCCTGGGAATACGACGTGCAGGTGATGATCGAGGGCCCCGGCCACGTACCCATGCACATGATCGAGCGCAACATGACCGAGCAGCTGGAGCACTGCCACGAGGCGCCCTTCTATACCCTGGGCCCGCTCACCACCGACATTGCCCCGGGGTACGATCACTTCACCTCCGGCATCGGCGCCGCGCTCATCGGCTGGTACGGCTGCGCCATGCTCTGCTACGTGACCCCCAAGGAACACCTGGGCCTGCCCAACAAGGAGGATGTGAAGCAGGGGCTCATTACCTACAAGATCGCCGCCCACGCAGCGGATCTGGCCAAGGGTCACCCGGGCGCCCAGATCCGCGACAACGCCATGTCCAAGGCGCGCTTCGAGTTCCGCTGGGAGGATCAGTTCAACCTGGCCCTGGATCCCGACACCGCCCGCGCCTACCACGACGAGACCCTGCCCCAGGAGTCCGGCAAGGTGGCCCACTTCTGCTCCATGTGCGGGCCCAAGTTCTGCTCCATGAAGATCACCCAGGACGTGCGCGACTATGCCGCCAAGCTGGAAGCCGTAGAGATAAAGCTGGTCGGCATGGACGGTCAGCAGGAGCGGGTGGTGGCCGAGGTGGAGAGCGGCATGGCCCGCATGGCAGAAACCTTCAAGGAGACCGGCGGCGAGATCTACCATCAGGCGGCGACCCTGAAGCAGGCCGCAGGGGAGGAGGCGTGAGCAGCGAGCGCGGGGCTGTCAGCCCCGCCGACCTGTCCGCCGTGACGCAGGCCCGCCCCGTGGTCTGGACCATCGCCGGGTCCGACTCCGGCGGCGGGGCCGGCATTCAGGCCGACTTGCACACGATGCATGACCTCGGCGTGCACGGCTGCTCCGTCATCTCCGCCATCACGGCCCAGAACTCGGTGGCGGTGAAGATGGTCGACCCCGTGCTGATGCAGACCTTCGCCGCCCAGATCGATGCCCTGGGGCTGGATCTGCCACCCGCTGCCATCAAGATAGGCCTGCTGCCGACCCGGCTGCACGTGGAGGTGCTGGCACGCAGGTTGTCGACCGTCGAGGCTCCCTTCGTGGTCTACGACCCGGTGGCCATCGCCAGCACCGGCACCCCCATGGCGGAGCCCGGCATGCTGGTGGCGGTGCGCGAGCACCTGCTGCCACGTCTGTCGCTCATCACCCCCAACGGTCCCGAGCTGGAAGCCCTGACCGGCCTGCCCGCCACCAGTCCCGAGCTGGTGCGCCTCGCCGCCCGGCGGCTGCGCGAACTCGGCGCTCGCGCCGTGCTGGTCAAGGGGGGCCACCTTGAATGGGGCGGGGATCTCTGCCTCGACTACTACCAGGATGAGACCCGCGAATTCTGGCTCGCCGCGCCGCGCCTCGATACCCGCCACGGTCACGGCACCGGTTGCGCTTACGCCAGCGCCATCGCCGCCGTGGTGGCGCAGGACTATCCGGTGGAGGACGCCATCACCCTGGCGCGCGCCTACCTGCAACAGGGCTTGGCGGCGGCGCAGGGGGTGGGGGCAGGCCCGGGGCCCATCGCCCATCTCGGCTGGCCTGCCGATCTTGCCCACTTCCCCCGTGCCGTGCTGGCGGGCTCACCGCTCGATCGCCGCTTTGGATTGTATGAAGCGAGCAGCGCCCGTCTGCCGCAGGGCCCCTTTGCGCCGACCGAACACAACCTCGGTCTCTATCCGGTGGTGGACTCGGTCAAGTGGCTCAAACGCCTGCTGGGGGCCGGGGTCAAGACCATCCAGCTGCGGATCAAGAATCTGCCCGCCACAGAGGTGGCGCCGGCCATTCGTGATGCGGTAGCGCTCGGTCGCCGCCATGGGGCGCGGCTCTTTATCAACGACTACTGGCAGCAGGCCATCGAGGCGGGCGCCTGGGGCGTACATCTGGGGCAGGAGGATATGGAGACCGCCGATCTCGCCGCCATTGAGGCGGCGGGGCTGCGCCTTGGCATCTCCACCCACGGCTACTTCGAGCTGATGCGGGCCCGCGAGCTTGCCCCCTCCTATATCGCGCTGGGCCATATCTTCCCGACCAACACCAAGGCGATGCCTTCGCGCCCCCAGGGGCTGGCGCGGCTGCACCACTACCGCGCCCTGATGGCGCAGTGGCCCACGGTGGCCATCGGTGGCATCAGCGAGGAGCGGGTGGCGGCGGTCAAGGCAAGCGGGGTCGGCAGCATTGCGCTGGTCTCGGCCATCACGGCGAGCGATGACTGGCAGGGGGCGACCGAGCGGCTGCTCGCTGCCGTGGGGGCGGGGGATGAACCGCGCTCGGCCACTGTTATACGGGAGGCAGAACATGCGCTCTGATGCGGCTTCTCTTAGTGACAAAGAGTATCTGAGATACGGCCGCCAGCTGATGCTGGCGGAAGTGGGGGAAGCCGGTCAGGCGCGGCTGAAAGATAAGTCCGTGCTGATCGTGGGCCTCGGCGGGCTCGGCTCGCCGCTGGCCCTCTATCTGGCGGGGGCCGGGGTGGGCACCTTGTGGCTGGCCGATGGCGACACGGTGGATTCCAGCAACCTGCCGCGCCAGATCCTGTTCGATAGCGAGGCGGTCAACCACTCCAAGGCGGAGCTGGCCCGCGAGCGCTTGGCCGCCCACAACCCGCTGGTGGAGCTGATTGCCATCAATCAGCGACTCGATGCCGCCAGCCTGCCGGAGTTTGTGGCCGAGGTGGATCTGGTGATCGACTGCTGCGACAACCTCGCCACCCGCCAGGCCATCAACGCCGCCTGCGTGGCCCAGGGCAAGCCCTGGGTCTGTGCCGCAGCAGTGGGCTGGCAGGGGCAGCTGATGGTGCGCACCAGCAGCGATCACGCCTGCTACGCCTGCCTCTATCCGCTGGATACCGAGATCAGGGAAAGCTGCGAGACCAGCGGCGTCACCGGCCCGCTGGTCGGGGTGATGGGCTCTTTGCAGGCGCTGGAGGCACTGAAACTGCTGCTCGGGATGCCGAGCCCGGTGGCGGGCACATTGCGCCGGTTCGATGCGTTGACGCATCAGTGGCAGACCCTCACGCTGGCCCCCGATCCCGATTGTCCGGTTTGCGGCAGCACCCACCCGGCTCAGGAGAATTAACCATGAAGATCCGATTGAACGATATCGAGCTGACGCTGCCCACCGGCCAGCGCCTGACTGAGCTGCTGGCGGTGCAGGAGATTCCCCCTCAGGGGGTAGCGGTGGCCCTTAACGGCGCCGTGCTGCCCCGTGGCCGCTGGGCCGAGACCCGTCTCAATGACGGGGATGAACTTCACCTCTTCACCGCCATTGCGGGAGGCTGACCCATGATGCTCGCAGTCCCATCTTCGCGCGCCCTGCCTTGCGGCGGGGCCTCATCTCTTCTTATCGCAGTGGCCGGAGGCTGACATGCTCAAGATTGCCGATCACACCTTCTCTTCGCGCCTCTTCACCGGCACCGGCAAGTTTGCCCGCCCGGAACTGATGGCCGCCGCCATCGAGGCGAGTGGCTCCCAGCTGGTCACCATGGCCATCAAGCGGCTCGAACCGGGCAAGGCCCACGACGATATCCTCACGCCCCTTCGGCAACTCGGGATCAAGCTGCTGCCCAACACCTCGGGGGCCAAGACCGCCGCCGAGGCGGTGTTTGCCGCCCACCTGGCCCGCGAGGCGCTGGGAACGAACTGGCTCAAGCTCGAGATCCACCCCGACCCGCGCTACCTGCTGCCAGACCCCATCGAGACGCTCAAAGCCGCAGAGCAGCTGGTGAAAGAGGGCTTTGTGGTGCTGCCCTACTGCGGTGCCGACCCCGTGCTGTGCAAGCGGCTCGAAGAGGTGGGTTGCGCCGCCGTGATGCCGCTGGGTGCGCCCATCGGTTCCAATCAGGGGCTGGTGACCCGGGAGTTTCTCTCCATCATCGTCGAGCAGGCCAATGTGCCCGTGGTGGTGGATGCGGGCATAGGGGCGCCGAGCCATGCGGCCGCCGCCTTTGAGCTGGGGGCCGATGCCGTGCTGGTCAACACCGCCATCGCGGTGAGCGGCGACCCGGTCGCCATGGGCCGCGCCTTTGCGCTGGCCTGCACTGCCGGGCGCAGCGCCTATGAGGCGGGCCTCGGCGCCCGCGCCCTGCAGGCGCAAGCCTCCAGCCCGCTCACCGATTTTCTGGGGGCGTTATGAGTCAGCATGCCAATGACCCCACCCCGACCCTCCCCTTGCCAGGGGAGGGAGTGTCGACTTCGCCCTCTTGTGAAGTAGGAGATCGGGGGGGCGGATTAACACCTCCCCCTTGTGAAGGGGGAGGCCGGGAGGGGGTTGAGAGAAAGTCGGAGAGTTTTCTCGATAGATGGCAGGAGCTGGAGTGGGACGATATCGGCATGCAGATCCGCGCCAAGACCGCCGCCGATGTAGAGCGGGCGCTGACTACCTCCCGCCGCACCCTGGCCGATTTTATGGCGCTGATCTCCCCGGCCGCCGAGGCGTATCTGCCGCAGATGGCGGCCGAGGCCGAGCGGCTCACTCGCCAGCGTTTTGGCAACACCATCGGCTTCTATGTGCCCCTCTATCTGTCGAACCTGTGCGCCAACGACTGCACCTACTGCGGCTTCTCCATGAGCAACCGCCTCAAGCGCAAGACCTTGAATAGCGAGGAGATTGAGCGCGAGTGTCTGGCCATCAAGGCGCGCGGTTTTGACAGCGTGCTGCTGGTGACCGGTGAGCACGAGCACAAGGTGGGGCTCGCCTATTTTCGGCAGGTGATGCCCATCATCCGCCGCCACTTCAGCACGGTGGGGATGGAGGTGCAGCCCCTCTCGCAAGCCGAATACGCCGAGCTGAAAACCCTCGGCCTCGATTCGGTCATGGTCTATCAGGAGACCTACCACGCCCCCACCTACGCCCGCCATCACCTGCGCGGCAACAAGCGGGACATCGCATGGCGCCTCGCCACGCCGGATCGGCTCGGCCGTGCCGGTATCGACAAGATCGGGCTGGGGGCGCTCATCGGTCTCTCCTCGGACTGGCGCGCTGACAGCTACTTTGTCGCCGAGCACCTCGCCTGGCTTGAGCGCCACCACTGGCAGAGCCGCTACTCGCTCTCCTTCCCGCGCCTGCGCCCCTGCACCGGCGGGCTGGAGCCTGCCGTGGTCATGTCGGATCGCCAACTGGCCCAGCTTATCTGCGCATGGCGTCTCTTCTCGCCCACGCTGGATTTGTCCCTCTCCACCCGCGAGTCGGCCGCCTTTCGTAACGGCGCGGTGCGCCTTGGCATCACCCAGATGTCGGCCGAGTCGCGCACCCAGCCGGGGGGCTATGCCGAGGGGGATGTCGAGGAGCTGGAGCAGTTCGCCATCCACGACGACCGCCCGGTAGGGGAAGTGGCCGCCGCCGTGCGGCAGGCAGGGTTGCAGCCGGTGTTCAAGGACTGGGAACCCTTCCTGGGCCGATAGGGGCGGCCACGCCCCCCTTTGCCGGTGGCATCCGGCATGGTTGGGCGGTGTTCGGCCACACACCTTGCTGGTGGCGACGCTTTGGCTCCCTCCCCTGCAAAGGGGAGGGCTGGGGAGGGGTCTTGATGCGATATTTCATTGCCATCGTAGGGTCGATGAGCCGTCAGGCGTAATCGTCCGTTCCAAGGCATGGTGTTGGCGGAAGGAGCCGTTGTGTGGTGGCACGGCTTTGCCGTGCAGGACGCGAGGCCGCTGGCCTCGAAGGGTTTTCGCCCGCCCTTCGGGCTTGGGCGAGTGACTTTGGAAAGACCCGCTCTTTTCAAAAAATGCACCGAAGGTCTTCTCCCCCGCCAATCCGACCGCTACGCGGTTTCCCTCGGGTCAGGAACAAGGTCGGACGGACCGCCGCAGACGGCACTTTGGCCTTCGTCATCCCTGGCTTCGGCCAAAGTCCGCTTCGAACATCCCTGTTCTCGCGCCAAATCGGGTCGAGCTGCGCTCGCCCTCTCCCGATTTAGCCCCTGTGCCGGCTGCGTCTGCGCCACCCATCCCTGATGGCGATCCCGACCTTGCCCCTTCTCCTCGACGCATTGGAGGGGGAACTAATACAGTGCGCCTGCCTTTAATTGAGGAGATGATCTTCTAATCAAGGTACAGGACACACTGATGTCAATAAGGATGGCTTTATCATGTTATATTATGGGATTAACGATATTTGACGTCTTGGCTCTAGAATCTTATTTTCAAATCCAGGTGTATTTGAACCAATACAAGCAGTGCCATAAAACACTTCAGTAGACAGATATCTCCTATGTTTACTAATTGCGTCAAGGACAAACCTGAAACTAAGTTGTCTTTCAATGTCGGTTAAACTATTTTTCATCATGTCTATAGTCGGCATCCAGTCATATAAATACCTACATTCATCTAGTATGATCATGTCCATATACATTGGTGTGTCTTTTGCAATGTATTGCCATCGTTTAGTTGCTTCTACATTTACGTGATAAGGTACCGCCAATTGTCTAAGCAAAACTTCTTTCACTTGATGAAATGAAAAAATATCACAGAATTGATAATAACTTCCCCACCAGTTAATCTCGGAAAGATTTTTCATTGATTCGCTATGAAAAGGCTCTTGTCCATTACCTTCTGAAAGAAGAAAGGATAATTTACAAATGTTGTCAACAAAATTTTTTTCGTCTCCAGATGAACTGAGTTGATTTATAAATTGCTGAGAATAAGTTCTAAAATTAGGATCCTTATGTATTTCGTTAGGAAAAAAGCTATCTTTTTTATTTATGACTTGACTCAGACTTCCCAAAGTCCATAGCAAGGAATGGCTGTTGGGTTCACATATAACCTCTCCCGCATAAACCCCATCTTCATCTTCATCTTCATCTTCATCTTCATCTTCATCTTCATCTTCATCTTCATCTTCATCTTCATCTTCATCTTCATCATCCAATAAAGCTGATTTATCAGCAGCTAAATCTTCAATGGTGGAGTCAAAGTTTAAGTTTTCACCAAAGCAGATATTTTCATCAATTTCAAGGGATTCTTCTTTTGATATATTGTACTTAAAGAGCCTATCAATACATTCTTGTAAATTTTCTTTGTCTGAGATATCAAAGAGATTTTTAAATAATATATGGTTGTTAGGGAAGTTATCATATGGTGCGATCACTAAAATCATGTCAATAAGTAATCTGGTTATATATTCATTGTAGTATTTATCCAAGTCACCCTTGACAATGTTCAACCAATCTTCAAAAGAATGTCCATGGGGAATGGCTCCCTCCATAATATTATTTTCATTCTCATCACATTCGATAAATGACTTTGGATAGAGATATAAAGCGACTAGCTTTGATAATAAATCCCTAGTATCAGGGTCCTGCTCGTTAGTGGGCAAACATACATTAGTGATTAGAACTCCTGGGGAATTTAGTGAATGATAGGAAAGTATGTTTGAGATGGTTTTCAGAGTTTTGTTTTTTTTGTTTTTACTCGGTAATGGGCCACAAAAATCAAGATATATAAGATCAAATTTTTGAGGGGATGCTTGGAAAAAATCTCCTATTCCTGCTTTAATTAACTTGATGAAGGGAAACTCTGAGGATAATGCCGATATTACCGCATCATTATAAGTCTTTGCATCACTTTCAAATGCCCAAATATTCTCAGGTAAAACGCCGTGCTTAGTCAGTTCCCGAAGGTCGTTTTCTGGGTTGGGGCCAGATAGATATGCGATTTTTAAGTTATGTGGATTTTTAGATTGGATGATAGAATCATAAAATTCTTCCCAGCGATTAATAGTCACGTCACTTAAATTTTCTGCAACTAGCTGATCCATTCCTTCGCGAGATATTAATGTATCTCTAACCTTTCTCATGTGATCTCTGCTTGCTAAAGTGCTCTTTGAACGTTGGCTGCAAAGTGCATTAATTGCTGTTTCAAAAAGTTCACTTCGGGCTAATTTTTTCTCATTCTCTTGGTACATATATCACCATGTAGATGTTTACTGAGCAATTACTTCGAGTTTCATTGTTGATTTTATGAATCATTTTATCGTTGGTTAGGACTTTAGGGGGAAAGAGGCTGGTGTGACCCTTTCTCGTTACTTTTAGGCTGTTCGATCTCATCTGACAGAATCTTATAGTTCTCAAACTCTGAAATCCCCCCACTGCTAATCAACTTCAAGTGTTGGCTGATCCGCTCCACCGGCCAGTCCCACCAGGCGAGGGCGTTGAGACGGGCGATGGTGTCGTCGTCGAAGCGGTAGCGGATCACCTTGGCGGGGTTGCCGCCGACCACGGCGTAGTCGGGCACGTCCGTGGTGACCACGGAGCGGGCGGCGATGATGGCGCCGTTGCCGACTTTGACTCCCGGCATAAGCAGGGCCTCATAGCCAATCCAGACATCGTTGCCGATGACGGTATCCCCCTTGTAGGGGAGGCTGCCCGGGGCGGGGGCGGCGCTCTCCCAGCCGTTGCCGAAGATAAAGAAGGGGTAGGTGGAGAAGCCGGAGGTCTGGTGGTTGGCACCGTTCATGATGAACTTGACCCCGCGGGCGATGGCGCAGAACTTGCCGATGATGAGCTTGTCGCCGATGAAGGGGAAGTGGTAGAGGACGTTGCGCTCGAAGCCCGCCGCATCCTCCGGGTCGTCGTAATAGGTGTAGTCACCCACCTCGATATTGGGTCCCTTGATGGTGTTCTTGATAAAGCACACCTGGGGGAAGCCGTTCATGGGGTGGGGGTTGGCGGGATCGGGTCCGTGCATGGGGGGCTCCTCTGGGGTCCGGGCTCTGGCTACCCTAACGGAATCGGGTGGAGCCTTGCCACCCTTTTGTGCCCTCCGCTTCGCCAGTCTCTGTCGCCCCCTGCCCATGTGTGCATCGACCCGGGGCGGGTTTGTCTCTAGCATGGAGGGGCGGCGGAGTCTGGCTCCGTCAAAATGGATGATGGACGAAGTGCGCCTTGCACACTTCTGGCGGAGAGAAAAGATGAAGCTGCGTTCCTTGTTGATGGTGGGTGCCCTGCTGCTGGGCGGATGTGCGGTCAATCCCTATGGGGGGACGCCTGCGCCGGTCGGCGAGCCGGACAAGCCGGTGACCAAACCAGAGAAACCCGTGGCCGAGCCTGACAAGGCCGAGCCGGTGCCTGCTCCCAAACCCGTGGCACCGACGGGGCTGGCGGTCGCCCTGGCCGATGACTTCCTCAAGGCCGCCGATGTGCAGGCACTGGCGGGCAGCAGCCCGGTACTGCTGCTGATGGCGCCCCAGAACGGTACAGGTGAGCCCTTCAGCACCCAGCCCCTGGCGGTGGCCATGATCCAGCGCATTCAGGCCAATAGCGGCTTTCGTTTCGCAGACCCGGGCCAGGTGGCGGCCATCACGGGTCAGCTCGAATACCAGCAGGGGGGCATGAACCCCGCCTCACTGGTGCGTCTGGGTCGCCAGACCGGGGCGGGTTACATGCTCTACGGGGATCTCCTCTCTGAAGGGGGCCGCTACCGGCTCGCCATGAGCCTGATGGATCTCAAGAGCGGCGAACTGCTCTGGAACGCCAGTCGATCCGCTGCCCGCTGATGCCGGCTCGCCGGATCCCTCTTGACCGGGATCCGGCCTTGCCCCCCTTGTCCGGGGGCGGGAATACCCCTGTGGTTCCCCTGGCGTCATATGCGTTGGCATGTCGCACTGCCTGAGGGCCAAAAACCTTCCTGACTGTCTGACAATTCTGGTTCTGACAGCATCCCCGATTGCTACCATTCACTTTGCCGGAGGCTTGTCCGGTGAACACGTCACCGACCGCATCCTTCCCGCCCGGCAGGCAGCTTTCTGCCCCTGTGCGATACTCCATGAGTCTTGTATAACAGGAGTACAGGGACCCACTCCCATGGATAGCAAGGAGCTCGGATGGCGCTCTCAGTGGCACAACTCTACGAAGTGATGGCCCAGTTGCCGGATCCCGTTTTCATCCTCAGCGAAGATGGCTACTACATCGAGTACATCGGCGGGATGGAGCAGCAGTCCTACCAGAACGGCAACCCGCTGATCGGCAGACAACTGCTGGACGTGCTGCCCGAGGACAAGGCGCAGTGGGTGATGGCGCAGGTGGCTCAGGCCCTCGCCAGCGGCCAGGTGCAGGTGGTGGAGTATGACCTTTCCCCCGCCGAGGTGGACGGCATCGACGCCGACGCCGGGCCCCAGGGAATGCAGCGTTTCGAGGGCAAGATAGCGCCCTTGCCCTCTTTATATGAGGGGAAGCGGGCGGTGGCCTGGATGACCCGCAGCATCACCCGCCAGCACGAGCTGCAACAGCGGCTCAAGCGGCTCGGGGAGACGGATCAGCTCACCGGCCTCTACAACCGCCACTTCTTCTTCGACCAGTATCACCACAGGGTGCAGGGTCAGCATCTCACCGGCCTCATCATGCTGGATCTCGATCACTTCAAGCAGATCAACGATCGCTTCGGCCACCAGACCGGTGACAAGGTCTTGTGCCGGGTCTGCGAGTGCGTCTCCGCCCAGTTGCGGGGGGAGGATCTCTTCGTGCGCAGCGGTGGCGAGGAGTTTCTGATCCTGCTGCCGCAGATAGACGAGGGGATATTGCTGAAGGTGGCGGAGCGGATCCGCGCCGCAGTGGCGGCCATGGCGCCGGATCCCGCCCCCGTGACCGTGAGTCTGGGCACCACCCTGATCCGGCCGGGAGAGGATCTTGGCACCGTGCTGGCCCGGGCGGACGAGTGGCTCTATCGGGCCAAGCGGGGCGGGCGCAACCGGGTGGCCCACGATGGGGCGCCCTGAGGGGCGCAGTGAACAGGAAAGAGGGCGACCCTGGGTCGCCCTCTTTCATTTGGCCGGGCCAGATCAGCCGAACAGGGTCGAGACATTCTGCCCCGCCATCAGCAGGCCGATGGCCAGGGCGCTGAACCAGACCAGGGTAGCGGCGACCAGGGCATAGCCGAGGGCGACGAAGAGACCGTCCCGCTGCAACATGCCGATGGCCAGCAGCAGGATAGCCCAGGCGGGCATGGCGTTGGTGAAGGGAATGGCGCCGAGCGGCAGCATCAGCAGCAGAGCGGCCAGCATGATGAGCAGGCCGTTGCAGCGGTTGATGGTCACGCTGCCGGTCAGGATGAGCAGGCGCGGGCGGATGAAGCGGTCGATGCGGGCCAGCAGATCCGCCCCCTTGTGCAGGGTCGGCTTGAGGTGCTCGGCGGCGAAGCGGCGCTCCATCAGGAAGGCGGGCAGCCAGGGCACCCGGTTGAGGGTGATGCCGATGCCGATGAAGAGGATCAGCAGGCCAAAGGGGGTGCTGACGCCGGGAATGGAGACCGGCAGCAGGAAGGGAACCGTGAGCAGCACGCAAAACAGCAGCATGCCCTGTTCGCCCACCAGAGCCAGCATCTGGCGCAGGCTGATGTGGCTCTCCTCGATGGCGTGGGCGGTGGCCCTCAGGGTATCGGAGAGCGTGCTTTGGGGGTCGTTGAGTTGCGCGGCAACCATTCCTGAGATCCTCGTCTGTTGATGCCACCGCTGTGGCGCCGTCAGCTTACGGGGGCGAGGTTAATCCCGGATGAATAACCCCGGGGATCACAGATTTTTCCATCGGGAGCGGGGCAACGGGGCTGGTACAGCCCCCGTCCAGTGTGGGAGACGGGCGCTCTGATATGCTTTGCGCAGGTCTTTTCACCAAAGGATGAGCACATGAGAGGAGCGATGGGGATGGTGCCGGGGTTGCTGCTGCCCCTGGCGGGCTGGGCAGCCGAGCCCCCGGCGACGGGCTGGCAGCTGACTCCCTTTGCGGGATACAGCTCGGCCATCGACTTTCGGGCCATGGACGAGCCGGCCCCCACGCCGCACGGGAGCGACATCGACACCCTGCAAGGGGAGCGCTCCGGCAGCTGGGGGCTCTTCATCAGCAGGGAGGTGGATGACCCCGGCATGGTGGAGCTGCTCTACAGCCACCAGTCGACCCGGGTGTCCCCCGAACTGCCCGACAGGCTGACGGTGGACACCCTGCAGTTTGCCGGGGCCCTGACCCTCTCTGACCACCTGATGGCCCCCTATATCGGTGCCGGGATCGGGGTCACCCGCTTCGATGCCTACGACAGCGAGACGGCCCCTTCCATGTCCCTGGCCCTCGGGGTGCAGCCGCGCCTGACCGAACATCTGGCCGTGCGGGCCGAGGTGCGCGGTTATGGTGCCCTGGTCAACGACGACAGCCAGTTTCTCTGCAACCCCGAGATCTGCGCCTTTCGGGTGCGAGGGGAGCTGATCACCCAGTGGCAGGCCAATATCGGCTTGACCCTGAGGTTCTGAGCCCCGCTCGGGCTAGGCGATGCCCTTGGTGAGGCGACTCAGGGGCTCGTTGACGTCGAACACCTTGTACTGCACCGCGCTGGCGCCCATGGCGAGCACCCGCTGCTCGTGCATGGTGGCGTAGGCGAGTGCACTCCCCTCATCCTCGAACAGATAGATGCCGCCCGCCTCGCCGGTGCGCGGGTTCTCGGTCCAGATCTTGGAGATGAAGCCCGGCTCCCGGGTGATGGAGTCGGCCAGCGGCATGGCCGCAGCAGTGAGGGCCGGTCCCATCATCTCGGCGGGGAAGTTGAAATGGATCTGCAGCAGGCTGGGCATGATAAACCTCTCGTGGGCGTTGATTGACGGAATCCGCATCATAGGAAGCCGGCATCTTGGCTGCAAGAAGGCACATTTTCGTGGCATAGTTACCGCAAAGTAACCACTCGCGAGCCATACCGTGCCCTCACTGCCCTGTCCCGCCTATCAGGTATTGCGCCTGCTGACCGGCAAATGGAAGCCGGCCATTCTGTTTCATCTGCGCGAACAGACCCTGCGCTTTGGCGACTTGCGCCGCTGCCTGCCCGAGGTGAGCCAGAAGGTGCTCACCGCCCAGCTCAAGGAGCTGGAGAGCGACGGTGTCATCATTCGCACCCTCTACCCCGACGTACCGCCCAGGGTGGAGTACAGCCTGAGCCCGCTTGGCGTCGCCCTGATCCCCCTGCTTCAGCAGATGCACGATTTTGCGCTGAACCACGTTGATCTGCTGGCTGGTCAGGGTCCTGTTTCTAGCGAGCCCGCAGCAACCAGCGGCTGAGGGCGGTGGCCGCCAGCAGTCGGTAGCCGAGCAGAGTGAGCGCCAGCAGCGCGGGTACCTTGAGGAGTTCCCACCACACCTGTTTGCCCTGGGGGCCGAAGATCATCAGCCACACCACCAGCATCATGTGCAGACAGTAGAGGCCGAGCACCTTGGGGGCCTGGCGCTCCAGCCAGCTGCCTTTGCCCCATGCGGGGTTGGCCAGCAGCAGGCCGAACAGCCCCAGCGCCCAGGGGAGTGAACCCAGCAGGAAATCATGACGAGCGAGGGGGACGGCGGCAACGCGCAGCAGACCTGCGGCCTCCAGGGCATAAAGCCCCATCCCCGTCATCATCATCAGGGCGCAGCGCCTGGCGTCCGGCTGCCAGGCACGCAGGCGCAGCTCGGCGCCGAGTGCCACGAACAGCAAGGAGAAGAAGGGGCCGTTACGGGTCAGCAGGGCCCACTCGCCCCCCAGCAGCAGCGGGCCATAGGAGCCGCCTATCAGGGCCAGGCCGTAAAGCAGGGCCCCCAGCAGCAGGGCCAGCCTTGGCAGGCGGGCCTGCTGGCAGAGCCCCAGGATCAGCACCGCCACCATCAGGGCGGGCAGGAACCAGAGGTGGATCATGCCGCCCACCCACCAGACGTTGAGATGATCCCCGAGCTGCATCTGCCACTGGCCTGCCATGGCGGGCAGGTAGCCCTCGCTCACCGCCGCGAGCGGGTTGAAGGGTATCAGCACGTAGAGCAGGCTCCACGCCAGCCAGAGCCCCAGCAGGGGTCGGCAGTAGCGCAGTGCGACCGTCAGCGGGTGGCCCGCGGCGAGGGCGGGTTGCAAGAAGTAACCGGCGCACAGGAAGAACAGCGGCACCGCGAAGCGGCAGAGCTGGTTGATGACGGCCCCGACCAGAGGGTAGGGCGTGCCGTCCCACAGGGCGGGGTCGAAGGGGTTGCTGAAAGGGGAGAGATGGATGGTCATCACGGCCAGGATGGCCACCACTCGCCCGCATTCGATGCTGGAGATGCGCATGATTCCTCGCGGCGTTCGGGAGTTGGGCGCACCCTATCAGCCGCAGGCGTTCCCTATCCAGCCGCCTGGTCGCCAACTGTGACCCCCATCGGCGGCCGGTTACCCTTTGTTACCCGAGGTGCGGGCAAGGTTACCGCCGCCGGGAGCGGGATCCCGTTTTGGTGTCGGTAAAAGGGCTAGAGCAGGGCCACCAGCACGGTGACCAGGGCGCCCAGCAGCAGCAGGGTGATGCCGCGACCGGCGGGGCCGTGCAGCTTGTTCCACATCAGCAGGCTGGTGAGGGCCAGCAGCAGCATGGCCAGGGCCGCCAGATCTCCCACCAGTTGCCAGGGCAGGCCGGTGCCCATGCCACGGTGCAGCCGGTTGAGGCTGGCAGCGAAGTTGGCCTGCTGCAGCTCGGTGCGCACCAGCAGAGTGCCTTCCACATAGCTGGCGGTCACGCTCTGGCTGAGGGTGACGCCGCGCAGCTCCCAGCGGGCCGGCAGGGTGAGGGCGCCGGATGGTGTGGGCAGGGTCTGGGGCGGGGTGATCTGGGGTCGCCCCTCCTCGAACATGTCTGCATAACGCTGTTGCAGCAGGGCTTTCAGTTCATCCGGGCTGGCCAGCGGCGTGCTCAGTACTATCTCTTCGCTCGATTTGGCGGTGTGGGGACCGGGCAGGGGCAGCACGGCCCTGTGTTGCAGCCAGAGGCCGGTGAGGCCGTAGAGCAGCATCAGGGTGAGGGTGGCAAAGCCTGCCCAGGCGTGGATGCGGCGCACCCACTTGTTGTTGTGCAGGGGGAGTTTTCTGCGTGTCATCGTTCGGTGCTTCATAACAATCTGGCCAGCGAACGCTGGCCAGAGGGGGCGGTAAACAGGGAGGATCAGAAGCGGTAGGCGGCGGTCAGGTGCAGCTGACGGGGCGTGCCCGGCATGATCTGGGCCGCGCTGGTGGCGCTGACGAAGTAGTCGTGATCGGTCAGGTTCTCCACGCTCAGCTGGGCTTCCCACTGGGGCCAGCGGTAGCCGGCACGGGCGTCGAAGCGGGCGTAACCGGGCAAGGCGGTGGTGTTGGCGTTGTCGGCGAAGCGATCCCCCACCGCCGTCATCCCGGTCTCGCCGAACCAGCCCTGCTTGCCGCTCTGGTAGCCGGCGAACAGCTGGCCGTTCTGGCGGGAGACGTTCATCGGTCGCTTGCCTTGCAGGTCCGCGTCTGCCTTGACCTGCTCGGCATCCTGGATGGCGACGCCGCCGCGCAGATAGATCTCGTCGGTCAGCTGGGCACGGGCGCTCAGCTCGATGCCGTCGGTGCGCTGCAGACCGGTGAGGATCACCCGGGTGGGATCCAGCGGATCCTTGCTGCGCTTGTTGTACATCTCCAGCCGGTAGAGGGAGAGGGTGGTGGCGAGGCGGCCGTTCAGCCAGTCGCTCTTCACGCCCCCTTCATAGAGCCGGGTGTGCTGGGGATCCAGGTTGTTGTTCTTGTCCCCCGGGGTGATGCCGATAAGCTCACCGCCCACCGGGGTGAAGGTCTTGCTGTAGGAGGTGTAGAAGGCATGCTCCTCGATGGGGTTCCACACCAGGCCCAGGCGCGGACTCAGGCTGGTGACCGAGAGGGTCTCTTCCTTGTCGAGGTCGTTGCGGCGGCTGGTGACGGTGAAGTCGTCGCGGCGCAGGCCTGCCAGCAGGTGCCAGTCGCCCAGACTGAGCTGATCCTGCACATAGAGGCCGACACCGCGTACCCTGTGATGGGCATCGCTGGAGAGTTTCATGGCGCCGTCGTAGGTGGGCAGGGAGCCCGGATCATAGAGGTTGCCTGCCGGGATCGGGTTGGCGTTCTGGTAGAGCTTGGGGGTGCGATCCTGCCAGCCCTGCTCCAGGCCCACCAGCAGACGATGGGCGATGGGGCCGGTTTGCAGCTGGCCTTCCGCCTCGGTGTTGCTGGTGAGGCTGCTGGCCTTGAGATCCTGCTGCCAGCGGGCGCGGGTCACCTTGTCACCCTTGACGCTGGTGACATAGGTATTGTCGAACTGGCTGTCGAGGGTGGTGTAGCCGAGCTGCTGGCGCAGTTGCCACTGATCGTTGATGTCCCAGGTGAAGCGGGAGCGGGTGGACTGGGCCACATCGTCGATGAAGTCGCGGCGTGTGTCGCTGTAGACGCTCTCGATGGGGACATCCGCCGGGCGACCATCGACGCCGGGAATGCCGCGATCCGGGGTGCGATCGTGCTCGTTGCGCTCGTATTGCACCAGCCAGTTCAGGGTGTCGGTGATCTCCCAGTTGACGGAGGGGGCCAGCAGGGTGCGCTTGCTGGTCACGTCGTCGCGAAAGCTGTCTTTGTCTTCCTGGGCCAGGTTCAGGCGCACCTGTACCCGCTCTCCTGCCTCGCCGTTGAGGTCGGCGGCGAAGCGTCGGCTGTCGAAGCTGCCTACCTGGGCGCTGACGCTGGAGGCCTGCCCCTTCTGGGGAACCTTGCTGACCCGGTTGACGATGCCGCCCGTGCTGCCACGGCCGTAGAGCACGGCGGCGGGGCCCTTGAGCACTTCGACCCGTTCGATGTTGCCAAGGTCGCGGGTGTATTGCATGTCGTCGCGCAGGCCGTCGAGGTAGAAGTCGTTGCTGGCGCTGAAACCGCGGATGGTGACGCCGTCAAAACGGGTGTCGCCGCTGGCGTTGACGCCAGGGATGCCGGTCAGGGCTTCACTCAGGGTGGGCTGGCCGAAGGCGGTCAGCTCGCTTGCCTTGACGCTCTCGATGCTCTGGGGCACCAGCTTGGCCGGGGTGGCGGTACGGGTCGCGGTGGCGACCTCTTCATGTTGGCTGCGTTTGCCGACCACGGTCAGGGTTTCGTCTTCGGCACGGGGGCTGGTGCAAACCGCCAGCAAGGCGACGCCCAGCAAGGCGCGCGGGGAGTTGGAATGGTTCATCTGGGTGTGACTCTTTGTCGACCAATCGGCCTGAACTTGTTGATTTAATTGTAATTATTGATTTCTCTCATCGCGAGAGGTTGCTAATGATATTGATTTTCATTTGCCTTGCAAGGAGAAGATGCAAGAAAAAGAGATCATTGGCGGGCAGGCACTGAGGGGGCTGGAACCTCGGGGAAAAGGCCGGGGGAACCTTGGTTCGGTTCGGAGGGGACGCTACCATGGTGGCCTCGCGCCTTGGCGCACCATCCGGAACACACAGGGAGAGAAACATGGTTGAGATCATCAGGGCGGATCTGCACAACCCTCGCCACGGCGAGGCGCTGATCGCGATGCTGGACGAATACGCCAGGGACGAGATGGGGGGCGGCAGTGCACTGGCGGACGAGGTGAAGGCGAATCTGGCCGAAGCCCTGGCCGCGCGACCCGGTGCTCATGTGCTGCTGGCCTGGGTCGATGGGGAGCCCGCTGGCGTTGCCACCTGCTTCGAGGGTTTTTCGACCTTCGCCTGTCAGCCGCTGCTCAATATCCACGACGTGGCGGTGCACCCTGCCCATCGCGGCCAGGGCATCGGCAAGCAGCTGTTGGCGGAGGCGGAGCGGCTCGCCCGGGAGCTCGGTTGCTGCAAGCTGACCCTGGAGGTGCTGGAGGGGAACAAGGTGGCCCAGGCTGTCTATCGCGCCAGCGGCTTTGTGGGTTATGAGCTCGATCCCGAGGTGGGCCGGGCTATGTTCTGGCAGAAGAAGCTGGGGTGAGAGGGTCGGCAAACATGATCTGCCGGGCTTGCCTCTGAGACTCCTGTCCCCTAGAGTGGCACCAGATTTTTCAATGTGTTGATGGAACCGGCCCGGCCGGGTGAGTGACATGACCCTTTATGCTTCGGATCAGCGAGTGACCCGAATGAACTCCGTACAGATGCGCACGATGAAGCATTGTCCGGAGCCGGTGGAGGCCCAGACCTCCCATCCATTCATCGTGCAGTGACGACCGGATCTCGCTACCTCGCGGGAGCCGTGACCTTGCCGCACGACTGAACCAAGGCCATAGACGTTGCCTCGTCTATGGCCTTTTTTGTTGTCCCGCAGCCAGGCTGCGGGTGCGAGACAGAGCAGAGGCCCGCCCGGGTCTCTGCTTTTTTTATGGTCTGTCATGACCGACGGGTATGCTTGGCAAGGGCCGGGTCGTCGGCCAGAGAGGCTGACCATCTTCAAGAGGAAACAGTGCAATGTCACAAAATATCTATGACGAACCAGGGTTTTTTGAGGGCTATGCCCAACTGCCACGCTCCCTCCACGGGCTGGCGGGGGCGCCGGAGTGGCCGGCGCTGCACGCCATGCTGCCGGATCTTGCCGGCAAGCGGGTGCTGGATCTGGGCTGCGGTTATGGCTGGTTCTGCCGGGCAGCCAGAGATCTCGGGGCTGCCGATGTGGTCGGTATCGATCTCTCCGCGAAGATGCTGGCCCGTGCCGCCGAGCTGACCCGGGATGAGGCCATCCGCTATCGGCAGGGGGATCTGGACGGTCTTGCGCTGTCCGATGAGCCTTTCGATCTCATTTACAGCTCCTTGGCGCTGCACTACCTGCCCGAGGTGGCGCCGCTGTTTGCGGAGATCCACCGTGCGCTGGTGGCTGGCGGCAGCCTGGTGTTCTCGGTGGAGCACCCCATCTTCACCTGCCCGCAGCCGCAGGGCTGGCTGGTGGATGCAGAGGGACGCCGCTCCTGGCCCATCAACGGCTATCAGGCGGAGGGCAAGCGGGTCAGCAACTGGCTGGCGGAGGGGGTGATCAAGTATCACCGCACCCTGGGCACCTACCTCAATGCCCTTGTCGCCGCCGGGTTCCAGATCCGCCGCGTGGAGGAGTGGGGGCCGACGGCGGCGCAGATTGCGGCCAACCCGGCCCTGGCGGAGGAGGCGGAGCGCCCCATGCTGTTGCTGGTGTCGGCGTACAAACCCCTGGCCTGACGCAATAAAAAACGGCGCGCAGAGTGCTCTGCGCGCCGTGTCGTCAGGTGGTTGCCGACTTAGAAGTCGTAGCGGGCCGCCAGCTGGAAGTCATCCTTGGTGTTGAGCTTGCCGCTGTCATTGCTGTCGAGGTTGTTGATGCGGTACTCGCCGATGACGCGCAGGTTCTTGTTGAACTTGTACTGGGCACCCAGGGTGTAGTAGTCGATGGAGTCGTAGTCAGACTTGCCAGCCTGCTCCACCTTCTGCTTGTTCCACAGGGCCATCAGGCCGAAGCCGCTCTCGAAGTTGTAACCCAGCGCCCCTTCCCAGCCGGTGTGATCCTTGCCGGTGGCCAGGAAGTCGCTGCCGTCGGCATAGCTCAGGGCGGCGTAGAGGGCCTTGTTGTCGTACTTGGCGGAGAGCAGCCACAGCTTGGCATCCTCTTCACCGCTCTTGTCGCGGATGCCCACGTTGTAGGCGGTCCCCAGGGAGAGGTTGAACGGGAAGGTGTAGGCCACGGCGGCACCGTAGGCGGCATCGCTGTCCTTGCTGGAGGTCTCTTCGGTGTCACCGCCATCGAACTTGTAGCTGGTATCTACCTGGAAACCGTTGAACAGGCCGGAGTACTTCAGCACGGAGCCGGCGCGGTTGGTGGCGAAGGTGTCGGTCTTGGCGCCCAGTGCCTCGTTGCCGTAACCGTCGGAGAGGGAGACATCAGTCCAGTCCGCCAGGAAGCCAGGGGCCCCCTTCTGGCGACCGAAGGTGACGGTTCCCCAGTTGGCGCCGACACCGGCGAACGCCAGACGGGTACGCAGGTTGTCGGAGTTCTCGCTGACGGTCTTCTCGCTGTCGTTGATGTACATCTGCAGTTCGTACTGGGCCAGCGCCTTGAGACCCGGGTTGATCTCGCTCTCTACCTTGGCGCCCAGACGGACAAACTGGTTGGCCCCCTGCTTGTCGCTGTATTCGTTCTTGATGTCACCGTTGGCGTCCAGCTCTTTCTTCTCGCCGAAGAACTGGCCGGCGTAGATGCGGCCGTAGAGGTCGAGCAGGGTGCTCTCGTTTTTGTACACTTCGACGGCTTGAGCCTGGAAGGCGGCGGTAAGAGCCAATGCTACTACTGTCAGCTTTTTCATCATGATCCCTTGTGTTGCAAGCTTTTGTTTTAAAAGACGGGGCCATGCTAGAAGTGACAGATGACAGTCGGGTGACCGTGCAATGAACAAACCGTGTCGGTTCCATGTCAGCGGGATGAAAACCGGGATTTATGTGGCTGGTCGCCACTTTTACGCGCAAAGGTTTGCCCTTGTGGTAGAATGCCGCCCGTTTTCGAGCTCCTAAGGTTGGATATGCGATGAGACGTGAACTGGCAATCGAATTTTCCCGAGTGACGGAAGCGGCTGCACTGGCTGGCTACAAGTGGCTCGGACGTGGTGACAAGAATATCGCCGATGGCGCGGCCGTGGCGGCCATGCGTCACATCCTCAATCAGATCCAGATCGATGGCGAGATTGTGATCGGCGAAGGGGAGATCGACGAAGCCCCCATGCTCTACATCGGCGAGAAGGTGGGCACGGGTCAGGGCGACGCCGTGGACATCGCGGTCGACCCCATCGAGGGGACCCGCATGACTGCCATGGGTCAGGCCAATGCTCTGGCCGTGCTGGCGGTGGGCGACAAGGGATCCTTCCTCAAGGCCCCCGACATGTACATGGAAAAGCTGATCGTGGGCCCCAAGGCGAGAGGCGCCATCGATCTCGATCAGGCCCTGGAGCTGAACCTCAAGGCCGTGGCCAAGGCGCTCGGCAAGCCCCTCTCCCGTCTGACCGTCATCACCCTGGCCAAGCCGCGTCATGACAAGGCGATCAAGGAGATGCAGGGCCTGGGGGTGCGGGTGTTCGCCATTCCCGACGGTGACGTGGCCGCCTCCATCCTCACCTGTCTGCCGGACAGCGAAGTGGACATGCTCTACGGCATCGGTGGCGCGCCGGAAGGGGTGATCTCCGCCGCGGTGATCCGCGCCCTGGACGGCGACATGCAGGCTCGCCTGATCCCCCGCCACCAGGTCAAGGGTGACAGCCCCGAGGTTCGCGCCCTGGGTGAACAGGAGATCGCGCGCTGCGAGGAGCTGGGCATCGACGTGAGCAAGGTGCTCAAGCTCGAAGATCTGGCCAAGAATGACAACGTCATCTTCTCGGCCACCGGCATCACCAAGGGTGATCTGCTGGAAGGGATCACCAGCGACGGCGTCATGGCGACCACCGAGACCCTGCTGATCCGCGGTAAATCGCGCACCATCCGCCGTATCAAGTCGATCCACTTCCTGGATCGCAAGGACAGCGTGGTACGCGACATCATCCTGTAAGCAGGAGGATGGCGGTGGCGGCAAGTCGCGAACTCTCATGCCGTCGCATCAAGTCGATCCACTTCCTGGATCGCAAGGACAGCGTGGTACGCGACATCATCCTGTAAGCAGGAGGATGGCGGTGG
>NZ_JAPDBP010000005.1:0-94023 GCF_027705305.1 Aeromonas sp. QDB17 | reverse complement strand
GCATCAAGTCGATCCACTTCCTGGATCGCAAGGACAGCGTGGTACGCGACATCATCCTGTAAGCAGGAGGATGGCGGTGGCGGCAAGTCACGTACTCTCATGCCGTCGCATCAAGTCGATCCACTTCCTGGATCGCAAAGACAGCGTGGTACGCGACATCATCCTGTGATGTGCTGACTCCCGCAGCAAAAAGCCCGGCACTGCCGGGCTTTTTGCGCTCTGCAGGGCGCCAGGGTGCCCGGGCAGGGATAAGGCTTAGGAGAAACCGGACTCCTTGCTACACTGCGGTGCCCCACAGAGGAAAAATCACATGGAATGTCGTCAGGGATGCGGTGCCTGCTGCATCGCCCCCAGCATCAGCAGTGCCATTCCCGGCATGCCGGACGGCAAGCCCGCCGGTGTGCCCTGTGTGCAGCTTGATGCGCACCTGGGGTGCAAGATCTTCGGCCAGCCGGAGCGCCCGGCGGTGTGCGGCGGCTTTCGCCCCATGGCGGACGTGTGCGGCTCCCATCGCCAGGAGGCCATCTGGCTTATCGGCGAGCTGGAGCGGCTGACCGCCTGAGCCCTTGACCCTCTCCCTCGGGGAAAGGGTGTCTGCTTGTCCTCCTCATCCCCGCCCCTTCTCCCGCAAGGGGAGAAGGGGGTGCCGCCATTCGGAGTCATGAAAAAGGCCCCCTCGCCTGGCGAGGGGGCCTTTTTTATCGTCGGCTCATGGTGAAGCCAGCTTATTCCTTGATGCGCTCGATGCGACCACCCAGGCCTTGCAGCTTGTGCTCGATGTCTTCGTAGCCACGGTCGATGTGATAGATGCGATCGACAATGGTGGCCCCTTCGGCCACGAAGCCGGCCAGCACCAGGCTGGCGGAGGCGCGCAGATCGGTCGCCATCACCTGGGCACCCTTGAGCTGCTGGGTGTCGCGGCAGATGGCCACATTGCCCTGCAGTTCGATGTCGGCACCCATCCGAACCAGCTCGGGCACGTGCATGAAGCGGTTCTCGAAGATGGTCTCGGTGACCATGCCGGTGCCCTGGGCGACCGCGTTCAGCACGGTGAACTGGGCCTGCATGTCGGTTGGGAATGCCGGGTAGGGGGCGGTCTTGATGGTGACAGGTTTCAGGGTGCGACCTGTCATGTCGAGGGTGATCCAGTCGTCACCCTTTTCAATCAGGGCGCCAGCCTCTTCCAGTTTGACCAGTACGGCTTCCAGCAGGCTGGGGTCGGTGTTGCGGCAGGTGATCTTGCCACCGGTCACGGCGGCGCCCACCAGGAAGGTGCCGGTCTCGATGCGATCGGGCTGCACGCTGTAGCTGCCACCGTGCAGACGTTCTACGCCGTCGATGGTCAGGGTATCGGTGCCGGCGCCCTGAATGTTAGCTCCGAGCGCGTTGAGGAAGTTGGCCAGATCGACCACCTCCGGCTCACGGGCGGCGTTTTCGATCACGGTGCGACCGTCAGCCAGGGTGGCGGCCATCATCAGGTTCTCGGTACCTGTCACGGAAACCATGTCCATCAGGATGTGGGCACCTTTCAGGCGGCCGTCGACGCGGGCTTTGATGTAGCCCTCTTCGATGACGATCTTCGCGCCCATCAGCTCCAGGCCGTGGACATGCAGGTTGACCGGGCGGGCACCGATGGCGCAGCCGCCGGGCAGGGAGACGTCTGCTGCACCGAAGCGGGCTGCCAGCGGGCCCAGGGCCAGGATGGAGGCACGCATGGTCTTCACCAGCTCGTAGGGGGCGACATGATTGTTTACCGCACCGGTCAGTACGGTCACGTTGCCGTTGACCTTGGTGGTGGCGCCCAGCATCTCCAGCAGCTTGAGGGTGGTACCCACGTCTTTCAGGCGCGGTACGTTGGAGAGTTGAACCTCTTCGTCACACAGCAGGGTGGCAAACAGGATGGGCAGGGCGGCATTCTTGGCGCCAGAGATGGTCACTTCACCGGAGAGGGTGCAGGGGCCGGTGATCTTGAATTTGTCCATGGTTTACTTCTTTACCAAATCAGGAGGGCAGCTGGAATTTACGCTCGCGTTTCCACTCGGCGTCGGTATAGGCCTTGATGGAGAGAGCGTGGATCTCGTTGGTGGCGATCTTGTCCATCAGCGGGGCATAGATGGCCTGTTGTTTCTTGACCCGGCTCATGCCGTCAAACATGTCGCCGACGGCGATCACCTGGTAGTGACTGCCGTCCCCTTTGACATGGACTTCGGACAATGGCAAAGCCTCGAGGAGTATCGCTTCAATTTCAGAGACTTGCATTATGAGTCCTCAGTTGTGAGCGGGGTTGAATGAAAGAGGCTGGCCACCCCGTAGAGGTTGGCCAGCGTATAGAAATCGTTGGAGGCACCCACCAGTGTCGGAGTGGCACCCCGTGCCAGTGCCGCCTTGGCCCACTTGACCAGCAGGGCAAGGCCGGCGGAATCCAGGGTAGTGACGGCACCGAGTTCGAGCCGGTCGTCCTGCCACCAGTCGGCGCGGCGTTGCCACAGATCGTTGACCTGCGGGGCCTGCAAGTCACCGCTCAGGATCATGACTTGATCACCAGCGGCTTGGCGTTGTGTTCACGCAGCTGGGCGATCACCGCATCGATGCCGTTCTGGCGAATGAGGCCGCCCAGCTCGTTCTGCTTGGCGGAGAGCAGGCTGATCCCTTCGGCAACCATGTCGAAGGCTTTCCACTCGCCGGTCTTGTTGTTCTTGCGCAGCTTGAACTCGAGGAAGATGTCCGGCTTGCCAGCCTCTTTCACGCTGACGTTGACGGCGGTGATGTTGCTCTCGGCGGCTTTGCCGGGCTGGACCTTGACGGTCTGCTTGTCGAAGTGTGCCAGGGCGTCGGCGTAGGAGCTCACCATGTACTCGGTGAAGACGTCCACAAAGGCGTCACGCTGGGCAGGGGTCGTCTGTTTGATCTGGTTGCCGAGCACCTTGTAGGCGGCGAAGCGGTTGTCCACGTAGGGCAGCAGCTCCTCGCGGATGATGACGCGCAGGTGATCGGGGTTGCTCTTCACCTGGGCCTGATCGGCTTTCAGTCGGGCAAAGGTCTGCTGGGCGGCCTGATCCACGAGGGCATAGGGGTCCGAAGTATTGACATCCGCACGGGCGACGAGGGAGAACAGCATGCTGGTCATCAGACCCAGCATCAGGGCGATCTTCTTGAACATGGTTACTCCTTGGTTGCGGGTGTGTTGGCCGGAGAGGACTGGCTGTAGAGGAACTTGCCAATCAGATCTTCCAGCACGATGGCGGACTTGGTGTCTTCGATCATGTCGCCATCCTTGAGCATGCTGGTGCCCATCTCCTCATCGCTGAACCCCGGTGCCAGACCGATGTACTGCTCACCGAGCAGGCCAGAAGTCAGGATGGAGAGGGTGCTGGTCTCGGAAAACTCGCCGGCACTCTTCTGCATCTGCAGGGAAACGATGGGGACCTGGCTCTTGGGATCCAGGGTGATGTCGCTGACACGACCGACGACGACGCCGCCGACCTTGACCGGCGAGCGCACTTTCAGGCCGCCGATATTATCGAAATGGGCGCGCAGGGTATAGGTTTCTCCTTCCGGTTTGAAACTCAATCCCGCCACTTGCAGTGCCAATGCCAGAATGGCCGCGATGCCAGCCAGCATGAAGGCGCCAACCAGAAATTCTACTTTGCTGAACTTCATCTTTCCCTTATCCAAACATGACTGCGGTGAGTATAAAATCCAGACCGAGCACGGCCAGGGATGAGTGAACCACGGTACGGGTGGTCGCCTGACTGATCCCGGCCGAGGTCGGTTTGGCATCATAGCCGTTGAAGAGCGCTATCCAGGTCACCACCAGGGCGAAGATCAGGCTCTTGATGGCGCCCTGCATGATGTCGTCCTGCCAGTCGACGGAGGCCTGCATGGCGGACCAGAAACTGCCTTCGTCCACCCCCAGCCAGTCGACACCAACCAGCTTGCCGCCAAAGATGCCGATCAGACTGAACATGAAGGCCAGCAGCGGCATGCTGATGACCCCGGCCCAGAAGCGGGGCGCCACGACCCGACGCAGCGGATCGACCGCCATCATCTCCAGGCTGGAGAGCTGCTCGGTGGCCTTCATCAGGCCGATCTCGGCGGTGAGGGCGGAGCCCGCACGACCGGCGAACAGCAGGGCGGTGACCACAGGGCCCAGCTCACGGAGCAGGGAGAGGGAAACCAGAGGCCCCAGGCTCTGCTCTGCGCCGAAATCCTTCAATACGTTGTAACCCTGCAGGGAGAGCACCATGCCGATGAAGAGGCCGGACACCAGTATGATGGCGACGGATTGCACTCCCACCACATACAGTTGCTGCACCAGCAGCGGGAAGTGCTTGCGTGGCTGGGGGCGTCCTGCCAGTGCATGAAACAGCATGATGGTTGCCCGGCCGACGGCGTTGATGAAACGCACACCGCTGTGGCCCAGCTTGCTTATCTGACTTGTCAACATCACAGATCCTGTAGCAGGTCGCCTGCCGGAAAATGAAACGGAACAGGACCGTCGGGCAATCCCTTGAGGAACTGCTCGACTTCGGGATTGTGCTCCTCGCGCAGCTGCTCCGGTGTGCCGTGTGCCACTACCTTGCGGTTGGCGATGATGTAGGCGTAGTCGGCGATGCTCAGCACCTCCTTCACGTCGTGGGTGACGATGACGGAGGTGATGCCGAGGGCATCGTTGAGCTCCTTGATGAGCTTCACCAGCACCGCCATGGTGATGGGGTCCTGCCCCACGAAGGGCTCGTCATACATGATGAGATCCGGATCCAGCGCGATGGATCTCGCCAGGGCCGCGCGACGCGCCATGCCACCGGAGAGCTCTGACGGCATCAGCTTGGCCGCCCCGCGCAGACCGACAGCCTGCAGTTTCATCATGACGATGGTGCGGATCAGCTCTTCCGGCAGGCCGGAGTGCTCCCGCAACGGGAAGGCCACGTTGTCGAAGACGGTCATGCCGGTGAACAATGCGCCACTCTGGAACAGCATGCTCATCCGTTTCCGCACTTCATACAGGCGTGAACGGGAGAGAGTGGGAACGTCTTCCCCGTCAAACAGGATGTGACCGGACTCAGGCTTGAGCTGGCCCCCGATCAGGCGCAGCAAGGTGGTCTTGCCGATCCCGCTCGGACCCATGACGGCGGTGACCTTGCCACGGGGAATGGTCAGGTTGATCCTGTCGTACAGCAGCCGATCCCCGTGACTGAAGGTCAGGTCGGAGATGGTGATCAGGTCATCGTTCAAACAATTGTCCATCCGGTATAAATGAAGAGCGAATTTTATGGGCTAGTCTAGGTCTAAGCAACAGCGAGGAACAACTATTGAGCGGGTTTCCCCCCCAAGTACGCGACAGTTTTATGTAACAACCTGCGTCAATGACCGCCCATTCCGCATCCGATTCGCTTATCTCGGCAGACTTTTTTATAATCCCGCAGCAAATTTCGGCCCGGAGCTGTGCCTTTATGTCTGTAAAGCCTGAAAAAGTGTCTGAATTGTTCGATTTCCGTCGCAGCGCCCGAGCGGTGCTGGACATAGAAAAACAAGCCATTGATGGACTCTACCAGTACCTTGACGAGGCGTTCGAGCGCGCCTGCGAGATGGTGCTGCGCTGTGGCGGCAAGATAGTGGTGACCGGCATGGGCAAGTCGGGTCATATCGGCAACAAGATTGCCGCGACCCTGGCCAGCACGGGAACGCCCGCCTTCTTCCTGCACCCGGGCGAGGCGAGCCACGGGGATCTCGGCATGATCTCAGCCGGGGATCTCATCATCGCCATTTCCAACTCCGGCGAGAGCGACGAGATCCTGGCCCTGCTGCCGGTGCTCAAGCGCCGCGGGATTCCGCTCATCTGCATGACCGGCAATCCGGCTTCCACCATGGCGAAAGAGGCCAACGTGCACCTGTGCATCAAGGTGGAGAAAGAGGCCTGCCCCCTCGGTCTGGCCCCGACATCCAGCACTACCGCCACTCTGGTGATGGGGGACGCGCTGGCCGTGGCCCTACTGGAGGCCCGTGGCTTCACCGCCGATGACTTTGCGCTGTCGCATCCGGGCGGGTCCCTCGGCAAGCGGTTGCTGTTGCGAGTGGGCGATCTGATGCACAGCGGCGAGCTGTTGCCCAAGGTGGGGATAGATGCCACCATCAGCCAGGCGCTGCTGGAAGTGAGCCGCAAGGGGCTCGGCATGACGGCGGTGGTGGACGATCAAGGGCTGCTTGCCGGTCTGTTCACCGATGGTGACCTGCGCCGCATTCTGGACCTGCAGGTGGACATCCATCACACCCCCATCAGCCGCGTCATGACGGTGAACTGTGTTACCGTAGGGCCTGAGATGATGGCGGCCGAGGCCGTCAAGCTGATGGAAACCAGGAAAATCAACGGGTTGTTGGTCGTGGATGGGGAGAGACACCCGCTGGGTGCCTTCAACATGCATGACCTGCTGAAAGCCGGAGTAATTTGATGCAAGACGTACCGACCCTCTATGGTCCGGTGACGCGCAGCCAGTACGAGAAGGCGGCGCAGATCCGCCTGCTGGTGTGCGATGTGGATGGGGTGCTCTCCAACGGCTTCATCTATATGGGCAATAACGGCGAAGAGCTGAAGACTTTCTGCACCCGTGACGGTGCCGGCATGCGTGCCCTGCTCAATGCGGGCATCGAGATTGCCATCATCACGGGGCGAAACTCCCGCATCGTCAGCGATCGCATGAAGAGTCTGGGAGTCCAGCACCTGGTGCAGGGGGCAGACAAAAAGCTGCCCCACTTCGAGGCCTTGCTGACCAAGCTCGGGCTGGATGCATCGCAAGCCGCCTATATGGGAGATGACACCATCGATCTGCCGGTGATGCAGGCTTGCGGCCTGGGTATCGCCGTTGCCGATGCCCATCCGCTTGTGCTGGCGAAGGCGGATCTGGTGACGCGGCTTGGCGGTGGCGTCGGGGCCGTGCGCGAGGTGTGCGACCTGATCTTGCAGGCCCAGGGATTGGCTGACTATCAACCCGAGGCGTCGCGATGAACAAACAGACTGTGCTGTTCGGCCTGCTGTTTCTGGCTGCGCTGGCGGCCTGGCAGCTGGGGGAGATCGAGCTGGTCCCCGAGCCGACCACCAAGACGGAAAATTTTCAACCGGACTTCACCGCCAGAGAGTTGGTGACGACCCGCTTCAACGAGCAGGGCAAGCGCACCGAACGGCTGGAATCCGAATATGCGGAGTACTACCAGGTGCTCGAGCAGGCCACTTTCATCAAGCCGGTGGTCTACATGTTCGATGACAAGGGCGCGGCCGAATGGAAGCTGACGGCCGAAACCGGGGTGCTCAACACCGATGACAATGTGATCCTCCGTGACAAGGTGCATCTGGACGGTCTGCTGCCCGCTTCCTTCATCTCCACGCTGGATACCTCCTATCTGGAGCTGGATCTGGTGACGCAGGGGATGAGAAGCAACCAGCACATCAGCATTGTGGGCCAGGAGTTCCAGACCGAGGGCGTTGGCCTCAAGGGTCACCTGGAACGTAAATATTTCGAGTTACTGGATAAAGGCCATGCCACTTATTTCAATGAAAAACGTTAATCTGGCCCTCACGGCCCTGTTGCTGTGCGGTTCCCTGAATGCCAAAGAGTCCGACTTTGCCGAGAAGGTCTATGTGGATGCTGTCAAGCAGGTGGCCGAGATGCAGGACAACCGCATCACCTTCAGCGAGGATGTCATCATCACCCAGGGCACCATCAAGATTAAGGCCGACAAGGTGGTGGTGATCCGCTCCGGCGACAAGGGCGCCGAGGTCATGACCGCGTATGGCAACCCAGCCACTTTCTTCCAGGTGCTGGACAACGGCAAACCGGTCAATGCCCATGGCAACAGCATCCGCTACGAGCTTAAGAACCGGCTGGTGACCATCACCGGCAATGGCCAGCTCAAGCAGGAAGACAGCCAGGTGACCGGCGATCTGATTCGCTACGACATCGTCAAGCAGAAGATGATTGCCGAGAGCAAGGGGCCTACCCAGCGCGTCAAGACGGTGTTCCTGCCGGATCAGGTGGAGAACTTTGACAAACCCGCCGATCAGAAGAAGTAGGAAACAACAGCCATGGCAGTGTTAAAAGCAACGGGTCTGCAAAAGAGCTACAAGCGCCGCATGGTGGTCAGCGATGTGAGCCTGGAGGTGGGGACGGGCCAGATCGTGGGCCTGCTCGGCCCGAACGGCGCGGGCAAGACGACCTCCTTCTACATGATCGTGGGCCTGGTGCAGCGGGATGCCGGCCTCATCACCATCGACGAGCAGGACATCAGCCTGCAGCCCATGCATATCCGTGCCCGCAATGGCATCGGCTATCTGCCCCAGGAGGCCTCCATCTTCCGGCGCCTGTCGGTGTTCGACAACTTGATGGGGGTCATGCAGACCCGCAAGGGGTTGAGCCGCGAAGAGCGGGAGGATAAGGTCGAACAGTTGCTGGAAGAGTTCAATATCACCCATATCCGCGACAGCCTGGGCCAGAGCCTCTCGGGTGGGGAGCGGCGCCGGGTGGAAATCGCCCGGGCGCTGGCGGCAGAGCCGAGATTCATTCTGCTCGATGAGCCTTTCGCAGGTGTTGATCCTATTTCAGTCATCGATATCAAAAAGATCATCCAGCATCTGAAAGAACGCGGGTTGGGTGTGCTGATAACGGACCACAACGTCAGAGAGACGCTGGATGTGTGCGAGAAGGCCTACATCGTCAGCCACGGCAAGATGATTGCCGAGGGCGCGCCGGCCGATATCCTCGCCGATGAGCAGGTCAAGCGCGTCTATTTGGGCGATCAATTCAGTCTATAGTAAGGGGGCACCCCTCATTTTTGTTAGGTGACTGCCTCGCTGAACATAAGGATATCCCGACGTAGATGAAGCCGACATTACAGTTGCGTCTCGGTCAGTCCCTGACCATGACGCCACAATTACAACAAGCGATTCGTCTGCTCCAGCTCTCCACCCTGGAACTCCAGCAGGAAATTCAGCAAGCGCTCGACAACAACCCCTTGCTGGAGCAAGAGGAGAACGAGGCGCAGGAAACCAGTCAGACAGAGACACAGGACGCCAGTCAACTCGACTCCAGCGATGCCATGGCCCAGGAGAGCATGCCGGATGAACTGCCGGTGGACACCACCTGGGACGAGGTCTACTCGGCCGGTACGGCCCAGAGCGCAGGCCCCATCCATGACGGGGAAGACAGCGTCTATCAGGGGGAGACCACCGAGAACCTGCAGGACTACCTGCTGTGGCAGATGCGGCTCACCCCGTTCAGTGATGTGGATGCTGCCATCGCGCTTGCCATCATCGATGCCATCGACGAATCCGGGTATCTGACTGCCACCCTCGAGGATATTCAGGCTGCAGTCAGCAGCGAGGAGGTAGAAGTCGAACTGGATGAGATCGAAGCCGTGCTCAAGCGGGTGCAGCATTTCGATCCGGTCGGCATCGCCGCCCGTTCGGTGCAAGAGTGTCTGCTGATCCAGCTCGGCCAGTACTCGCCGGACCTGCCCTGGCTCGACGAAGCCAGAGAGGTGATCCGCGAACACATGGACCTGCTCGGCAATCGCGACTACCGCACCCTGGCTCGCAAGACCCGCCTCAAGGAGAGCGATCTCAAGGAGGTGCTGGATCTCATCCAGCAACTGGAGCCCAGACCCGGCAACGGCATCATCCAGAGTGAATCCCAGTACGTGATCCCGGATGTGTCCGTGGTCAAGAAGGGCAGCAAGTGGGTGGTTGAACTCAATCCGGATTCTGCTCCGCGCATCCGTGTCAACGAGGCCTATGCGGCCATGGCGCGCAATGCTCGCAGCAGCACGGATACCCAGTTCATCCGTTCTCATTTGCAGGAGGCCAAGTGGTTCATCAAGAGCCTGGAGAGTCGTAACGACACCCTGCTCAAGGTGGCCAGCTGCATCGTCGAGCAGCAGCAGGGCTTTTTCGAGTACGGCGAAGAGGCCATGAAACCCATGGTACTCAACGACATCGCGGAAGCGGTGGAGATGCATGAGTCGACCATTTCACGGGTCACGACCCAGAAGTACATGCATACGCCCCGCGGCATTTTTGAACTGAAGTTTTTTTTCTCCAGTCACGTCAATACGGAGGGAGGAGGAGAGTGCTCATCGACCGCTATTCGCGCCCTGATCAAGAAGCTGGTGACGGCGGAAAACCCCGCCAAGCCGCTTAGTGATAGCAAGATCGCGGATTTGCTGGCCGAACAGGGTATTATGGTGGCGAGACGCACGATCGCAAAGTACCGTGAATCCTTGTTGATCCCGCCATCCAATCAGCGCAAACGCCTGGTTTAGGCAAACAAAAGGAAGACGTTATGCAAATTAACCTGACCGGACACCATGTCGAGATTACCGAAGCTCTGCGTGATTATGTGAACAACAAATTTGCCAAACTCGAGCGTCACTTTGACCATATCAACAACGTACACGTGGTGTTGAGCGTCGAAAAACTGAACCAGATCGCCGAAGCCAAGCTGCATGTCAGCGGGGGAGAGGTGTTCGCCAATTCGCAGCATGCCGACATGTATGCGGCGATTGATACCCTGCTGGATAAACTGGATCGGCAGATCATCAAGCACAAAGATAAGTTAAATCAAAAATAACTATGCAACTTGAACACATACTGAGTCGGGACTGCACCAAGAGTGCGGTCCCTTGTACCAGCAAGAAACGCGCGCTCGAGATCATCAGTGAACTGGCCGCAGAGCGCCTCGGCGCTTCCCGCCAGGTCCTGTTTGAAAGCCTGCTGGCGCGAGAAAAGATGGGTAGTACCGGGATCGGAGCCGGTATCGCCATCCCCCACGGCCGGATTGACGACGCCTTCGCGCCGACCGCCGTGTTGATGACCTTCTCCGAGCCCATCCCTTTCGATTCTATCGACAATCAACCGGTTGACCTGCTCTTTGCATTGCTGGTGCCGGAAAGCGAGTGCAAGCAGCACCTCAAGACTCTTTCCCTGATGGCATCCAAACTGGGTGACAAGGCCGTCTGCCGCCAGCTGCGCCAGGCGACCAGCGACGAAGAACTCTATCAGATCATGACGTCGGCCTGAGGCCGGGTCTGACACAGCCACGTTGGCGTGAGGGGACAAGATGCAGTTAATTGTAGTAAGCGGTCGTTCGGGCTCCGGCAAGACGGTGGCCCTGAGGGTGCTCGAGGATCTCGGGTACTACTGCGTGGACAACCTGCCGGTCAACCTGCTGCCCCAGTTGATCGTGTCGGTGGAGAGTCAGTATGACAAGCTGGCGGTCAGCATCGACGTGCGCAACCTGCCTGCCCAGGCAGACAGGCTGGAGAACCTGCTGAGCCAGGTGCGCAACGAGGGGCGAGTCAAGTTTTCGAGCTTCTTCTTTGATGCGGACAACGCGACCCTGCTCAAACGCTACGGTGAGAGCCGTCGTCTGCATCCTCTGTCCCGCAACAAGCTTTCGCTGGACGAGGCGATCCGGGAAGAGACCCACCTGCTGGCACCGCTCTCCTCGACCGCCGACCTGCGCATCGACACCACCAACCTCAGCATTCACGATCTCAGCGAGCTCATCAAAACCCGGGTGCTTGGCAAGAAAGAGAACGAGCTGGTGCTGGTGTTCGAGTCATTCGGTTTCAAGTACGGCATTCCCAAGGATGCGGACTTCGTGTTCGACGCCCGTTTCCTGCCCAACCCGCACTGGATCCCGGAGCTCAAGCCCTTCACCGGCAAGGATGAGCCCGTGGCCAACTACCTCTCCAGCCAGCCGGATGTCATGCTGTTCATCCAGCAGATCGAGAATATGCTGGGGACCTGGTTGCCCCACCTGGAGCGCAACAATCGCAGCTATGTGACCGTCGGGATCGGCTGTACCGGCGGACAACACCGCTCGGTGTTCATCGCCGAGCGGCTGGCCAGCGCATTCCGGTTGCTTGGCAAGAACGTGCAGATCCGCCATCGCACGTTGGACAAGCGTTCAAACCCCGCCTGACAGATCCACAGGATGCTCAGATGACCGTTTCCGCCTCGGTAGAAGTCAAAAACAAGTTAGGCATTCACGCGCGACCGGCCATGATGCTGTTCGAGCTGGTGCAGGGGTTCGATGCCCACGTGTTGCTGCGCAACGAAGAGGGGGTCGAGGCCGACGCGGACAGCGTGATCGGCCTGCTGATGCTGGACTCCGCCCAGGGCAAACAGGTGGAGGTGCAGGTGGAGGGCCCCGAAGAGGTGGAGGCCCTGGCCGCCGTAGTGGCGCTGTTCACCTCGGGCTTCAATGAGGAGTAATACGCCTCGGCGTGCTCAAGGTGCGCTGCGAGCCAGCGCCTTGAAAGCGGCAAAATCCCGACAAGCCAGCAGACTTCTGCTGGCTTTTTCGTTCATCAGTGCCAGAAACAGATCATAAAGTCCCATGGCTTCCTCATAATCCGTCTTGGCGATGGCCAGCACGAAGATGAGGGTAGCGCTCTCGCCGTTGCCCCAATCGATCCCCTGGGGGGCCAGCACGGTATAGACCAGGGTGCGGCGCGCCAGCAGGCCGAGGGAGTGGGGCAGAGCGATGCCGTCCCCCAGCATGGTTGAGACGATCCGCTCCCGCTCCTGCAAGGATCCCCGGAATCCGCTCTGCACCAGATCCTCCGCCTCAAGCTGGCTGCAGATGCGATCAAACAGCACCCCCTGGCTGATGGGTTCATCAAGCACCATGAAGTGGTCGGCATCGAAATACTTGTCGAGCAGATAGGGACGGGTGCGATCGACGAGCACCAGCTTGCCGAGCTGCTCCAGCTGGTACTGAGTTGGGAAGGGGGAGACCTGTACCACGGGAGCATTCTTCTCGCTCACCTTGAGGGTGCTGATGACGAAATCCTGCTCGACTCGCACCAGTCCCTCATAGTCCCGCACCGACTCCAGCGTGGTCAGCTGCAGTTGGGGGTATTCCCGCCGGATGCGTGCTTCCAGCACCCGGAAGGTGGCGTTGCCCGCATCGCACAGCAGCAGCGCCTGGGGGCGCCGGGTGTAACCGATGTCGTAGTGGCGCTCCAGGCCGACCCCGATGTGGATCACCAGGTAGCCGATCTCGTGGTGGGTCAATCGGTAGGGGGTCTGCCTGATCCACTCAGAGATGGCCGCCAGGGTGATGTCGTAGGCGAGGGGGTAATACTGCTTGATGTGATCCGCCAGGGGATTGTGGCTGCCAATCTGGTATTTGACCCGCAGCAGCATGGCGCCGATGTGGGTCTGCAGGTCGGCTCGCAATTGCGGGTCGCCGCGCAGGTCATAGGGGTAGTGCTGGTGGATGTAACCCAGCAGGTGTGCAGTCAGTTGCTCGCTCTCGGCCGCCATGGCCGGGCTGAGCAGGGGCGTCTCTGCAGTGAGGCGAGCCTGGATCTGGATGGCGAGACAGGCGATCTCTTCCTGCACCGGTGAAGTCAGGGTCGGCAGCTCGGCATAGATGTCGCGGGCCACCACTGCCAGGGGCGGGGTGATGTCGTCGCTGGCAAACTGGCGCAACTCGTGGCCAGACGCCTGGCGAAGCAGGGCGACGGCACAGTAGACGGTGACTTGCTGCAGGCTCTCGTCGGCCAGGCGTAGCTGATGGCGACCGAGTTGCTCGTGAATGTGGTTGCCCACTACCTCCAGCGTCTTGCTGGGGCAGAGGGTGGGCAACAGGCTCTGGAGCGGATGCTGGTGCAGCAGCTCCTGGCAGAGCAGTTGGGTGAGGCAGGCGCGGATCGCCATCTCGCTTCCCGCAATGCGCATCCCCACCCTGGGTTTGCTGTCGATGGTGAGCCCGAAGTGGGCGAGCCGCTCCCGCACCTCCGTCATGTCCCCTTGCAAAGCCGCCCGGCTCAGATACCAGGTGTCCGCCAGCTCGTCGAGCTTGATCCCCTGTTCCGCCGTCAGCAGCAAGACCTGGAGGTGCAGCACCCGCTCGCGGCTGGTGCGAGGCAGAGGGCTCTCCTGCCCCTGGGCGGCCAGCAGCGCATCGAACAGTCCCTGATTGTAGATCTTGAGCTGGTAACCGCTGCCCCGCTGATGGATCAGGTGGGCGCCCCGGGTGGCAATGAGCTCGTTCAGGGTCGCCACGTCGGTACGCACCGTTCGGGTGGAAACATTGAGACGGCGAGCCAGCTCCTCCTGTGGCAGAGGCTCGGCGTGAAGCAGGGCGAGCAGTTGCTGGAGTCTGGGGTGGGGCAGCTTGGTCATGAGGGGGTGGGGACTCCTGTCGCGCATGGTGGGTCGATGTTAACAAGGGGGTCATTAACAAGCCAGGCACCGCCCAGTGATCGGACCGGTGCCTGTGGGGTTGCTATGCCAGCAGTGCCTTCACCATGGCGAGGAGGGTACGCACATCCTCCGGCCGGGTCTGGCCGCTCTCGCTGTCGATGATGGAGCTGTAGACATGGGGGATCACCTTCTCGACTCCTGCCTCCAGCGCGATCCGCACTATCTCCTCGAAGTTCTCAAGATCGATGCCGCCGGTGGGCTCCAGCCAGAAGCCATGGCGGGCACAGGCCTCGGCCACTGCCTGATACTCGGCGCGGCAGGCGAGTCCCCCCATGGGGAAGAACTTGACCGAGCTGCCGCCCATGTCCTTGAGCAGGGCAATGGCGGTATCGATGGGTACTATGCCGTCAGCCTGCTGCGCGCTGAGGGGGCCGGTGGAGATCTTCACCATGCCGGGGGTGCCGGTGGGGGAGACAAGGCCATTGACCAGGGTGTCAGCTTGACCGAGCAGCGCCCGGCTGGCCCCGACCCCGGTGAACACCTGATTGACATGCTGAGGCTGCAACTGGCGGGCCAGCTCGGCCACCATGGCGGACTGGCGCGGATCACCTGCTCCCAGCCCGATGGAGAGGGCGTTGTCGATAAGCTTGGCGTAGGCCTGCATGTCGGCGACGGCAGAGGGAATGTCCGGGTAGTTCTTGGAGAGCACACCGACCAGCACATGACCCTCGGCGGCCTCATAAATGTCGACGGCATTCTCTTTGGAACCTGCCAGCACGTTGAGGCAGACCCGATCGCGGTAGTAATTGGGGGTAAGAGACATCAGTTGTTCTCCTGAACGAGGTGGGCAATGGCGGAGTGGATCTGGTCGAGCTGGGGCAGGGTGACGCTGCGCACGTCTATCTCGATGTGCCCCTCGTTGGCCTTGTAGCCGCGGCAGTAGATGGCAGGCGTGCCCTGTTGCAGACGGGAGACCACTTCCACCGTGGTCATGCCGATCTGCTGGTGGTCGAAGGCGATGTCGGTGCGGGCGATGTCGCGCCCCGCGCTATCCCACACCACCTTGGCGCTGACGCCGGGCAGCTGGTTGAGGCGCTCGATGAAGGGGGTCATCTTGGCGACCATGGCGGTGCCGCTCTCCTTCTCTTTGGCCAGGTAACGCTCGATGGCGTGGGTCAGGCCGAGGATCCCCTCCTTGCCCACCTTCATGGCGCGGCCTATGCCGCCAGCCTGCTGCTTGACCCACTCCACATACTGACGTCTGCCGAGCACCAGGCCGCTGGTGGGCCCTTCGATGGCCTTGGCGCCGCTGTAGATGACCAGATCCGCACCCTGGTTGTAGTAGAGACGCAGATCCTCTTCGGCCGCTGCATCGACGATGAGCGGGATCCCGTGGGCCTTGGCCACCTCGGCCGCCTCGGCCACCGACAGAATGCTCTTCTGCACGCAGTGGTGGGACTTGATGTAGAGGATGGCAGCTGTGCTGGCATTGATGGCGGCGGCCAGCTGGGCGGCAGAGCACTCGTTGGCGTAACCGGCCTCCACCACCTTGCCGCCCCCCAGGTTGACCATGGTGCCGACGGGGGCACCAAAGTTCACGTTGTGGCCCTTGGGCAGCACGATGTCGCTCGGCACGTCGTGGGCATGAGCATGCAACTGCTCGAGGCGATAGGGGTCGCCGCGCACTATCACGGCGGCCACCGACTGGGCGATGCCGGCGCTGGCGCAGGAGACCACCACCGCATCTTCAACGCCCAGCAGATCGGCCAGGTAGGCGCCGGTCTTGTTGACCAGATCCTTCACCTCGAAGTAGTGGCCGAGGCCGAAGTTGACCGCATCGACCACCTCTTGCTCGGGGGTGGAGACGCCGAGGATGGTCATGCGCCCGGAGGCGTTGATCACCGGTTTGAGCCGGTATTTCTCATACACAGAAGGCATGGTGTGATTTCCCGTAGTGAGTCAGAACCAGTTCGCCGCCCACCAGGGCGGCGAGAGGGAGCAGTTGCCGGTCACCGTTGCGGGCGCCGGCCTCGGTATCGGTAAAGAGAGTGGGGCCGCAGCTCACCTCGAACAGGGTGATGTCTGCATCGGCGCCAACCTCGAGTCGCCCCTTGCCGGGCAGGCGCAGGGCATCGGCGGCCTGGTGGGTGACGCAGGCGAGCACCTGCTCCAGGGTCATGCCGATGGCGAAGAACTTCGACATCACGTGGGCCAGACTGTAGACCGGCCCCTTGATGCGGTTCTTGCAGTAGATGTCTGAACTGATGGTGTGGGGCAGGATGCCCTGGGCAATGGCCAGCTCCGCCACTTCGAAGCTGAAGCTGGCGCCACCGTGGCCGATGTCGAGCAAGAGCCCCCGCCGCATCGCCTCGCGCACCGCCTGGCGCAGTTCACCCGCCGGGGTCAGGATGCGGTTGGGCTTGCCGTTGAAGCAGTGGGTCAGCAGATCGCCATCCCCCAGCAGGGCGACGATCTCGTCCAGATCCGGCGGCGTGTTGCCCACGTGCACCATCAGTGGCAAGTTGCCATTGGCCTGCTGGATCTGCTTGGCCATGCGCAGGGGTTGCAGACCGCTTTCACCCACCACGCTGCCGCTCATGCGTGCCTTGATGCCGACGATGAAGCCGGGATGGCGCCGGATGGCCGCCTGGGCGAGGGCGGGATCGATGTCTGCCGGATCCGCCAGCTCGTTCTGGCGCAGCAGACCGATGCGGGAGATGTTGAGCAGGGCGTGCACCCGGGTCTTGCAGTCGGCGGCGAGACGCTGGAAGTCGTCCACGTCGTCGGCTCCGGTGCTGCCGGCGTCGATGACGGTGGTGACACCGGACGCCACCCCCACCTTGTCCGGCTCATCGTGATAGAGGGGGGAGGCGGGGTAGCAGTGGGTGTGGCCGTCAATCCAGCCGGCGCTCACATGGACCTGCCCGCCCAGAGTGAGGGTTTGCTTCGCCTCTGTGCTCTCTGGCAGCGAACCCAGCGCCGCTATCTTGCCATGCTTGATGGCGACGTCGACGAGCTGCCCGTTTCCCAGGCGTCCCGCCCTGATGATCGTGTCGTACATGCTGATATCCCTCTTGTAACCTGCTTGCGCTCTTACTGCGAGACCGCTTCCAAGGCTCATGTGTTGCTCTTCACCTTGCTGACGACCTCTCGCGACAGAGCGCAAACAGGTTCTTGAATGCCGCCCAAGAGACGGCCTTGGATTAAGCCAGGGCGATGGGGAAGAAGGTCCCGAACAGCATGGCCCCCAGAATGGCACCACCCGTGATGGGCTTCTCCCAGATGTAGAACAGCAGGGCACCCAGCAGGGAGCCTATCCCGATGGGAATGGAGGCGCCCATGGCGGAGAGGATGATGAGGGGACCGAGGAAGCGGCCCGAGCTGTTGCCAGCCCCCATCATGACGTCCGCCCCGTAGGTGGAGTTGCTCTGGTTGATGGTGAACTTGCGCGCCAGGATGATCACGTAGCCGATGGCCATCCCAATCCCCATGCCGGTGATCAGGGAAGCGGTGAAATTTTCCACCGGATAGACGATGCCGGCCCCCAGCAGCAGGGCGGGCACCCCGAGGCCGACTCCGGTCTGGATGGCGCCGCCGATGTCGAGGATCCCCACCAGGGAGCCCTCGATGATGCGGGCGAACAGGAAGCTGGCACCGAAGGCGGCGACTGCACCATAGGCCCCCGTGTCCATGCCGGCTTTCAGCATGGCGACGAAGGCCACCTCGTTGAAGGCGCCGACCCCGTAGAGGTAGAACATGTGGGTACCGGCGAAGACGCCGGAAGAGAGCAGACCGACAAAGATGGGGAAGGACCAGTCGGCATACCAGAAGTTGTTTCTCAGTTTCTCATCCATGGTGTGCTCCCTTATTTGCCGCTCATGAGGTTGTGGACGTTTTCCAGCCACAGGGGAACGCCCAGGTGGAAGGATTCAATGAGTTTCATGTCAAAGCCGCGGAAGAAGCCGCTCAGCACGAACAGCAGGACGATGGCACTCATCATCACCTTGGTGACGTGGTTCCAGCCGCTCTCTTCCACCCCCTTGCCGATCAGGATGCCAAGCACCAGGCCCGGTACCGCGTTGCCCATAATGAGCTGGGCCAGACCGCCGAAGATGGTGGCCCAGAAGCCGGACTTCTTGCCTGCCTCGATGGCGGCCAGCCAGAAGATCACCGGCATGACGGTATTGACCAGCAGGTTGGCGGCGGGCACCAGTACCTTGACCGCGGTGACCTGCAGGGCTGCTGGCACGGCGGCGGCGGTGCTGTTGAGGAAGGCGACCACGATGGCACCTATGATGCCGCAGGCGATGGCCATCTTTTTGGGATCATGGAGGGTGGTGGCGAGATCCCGGTTCTTGATCATCAGGGCCGCTGCACCCCAGTTCGGCAGGATGCGGTGATCCACGTCCTGAGTGAAGGCGCCGGCCGCGACCGTGGAGGCCCAGGCGTTGAAGAAGAAGCCCAGACCGAACGAGAAGTGGGAAGCGGGGTCCCCTTCGCAGGAGTTGAGCTCGCCCAGGGTACGGAACGCGCCCATCCCCTGCACGGTCGGGGCGTGGAACATCCGCGCCGCGCCAGCTCCCACCCCGACGCCTACCAGGCCGCCGATGATGAGTGACTTCATCAAAATGATTAGAAACATCCAACTTGTCCTTTTGGTTGTGGGGTCAGGCCCGGGTGAAATCCACCTTGTCGACATCCAGGCTGGTGACCTTGACGGTGATCGCCAGCCGGACCCGGAACTCATGGCGCTGGCGTGGCAGGAAGAAGAACAGGAACTTCTCCACCCGTACCGACTCCTCGGCCTCGAGCACCTCGACCTCGAGGGGTTCGATGCGCAGCATCACCTTGGGGCTCTCCTTGAGCAGGCTGGGTTGCACCTGGCTGAGGGCGGCGGCGAACGCCTGCTGGCGAGTCGCCCCCTTGCCGTTGACCGTGATCCGGGTGGTGAAGTGCTCTTTCATCAGGCGCGTCCGTGTTTCTTGGCGAAGGCTTCGATCAGCTTCTGGCCCAGCTCTTCCTTGTCCATAAAGCCGAAGCCCAGTACCACGCACCCCTCGTTGATGGCGGTGACACCCTCTTCGATGGATCGCATGCCGTAGCGGCACTTGTAGCCGTACTTGGTCTGGGCCGTGATGGCGCCCGCGCCACCGCTGCCGCAGAAGGAGATGCCAAGGTCGGCCTGCTCCTTGTTCATCACATCACCGAGTTTCATGTCGGCGGCCATGCCGGGGATGACGGTCACGGTGGCGCCGGCGGCTTCTGCGCCTGCCCCCACTTTCTGACCCTTGCCGAGACGATCTCCAATCACGAGTTTGATGGCAGTCATTTAGCTTTCTCCTTTTACTGAGCTGAGTTCGTTTTCTTTGGCCACTTCAAAATGGACAGACAAGAGGTGCGCCTCCTCGTAGGCGAGGCGGTCGAGCCAGGCGACGACCTGCTCTGCCAGGCGCAGGGAGAGGGGGGAGATCTCCTCGAACAGGCTGAGGTCGACCTCCGGCAGGGATTCCCCGCTATAGGAGCGCCACACCATGGCCTTGACGTGGGAGGCCAGCATCTGCTGCTGCACGTCGTTGGGGCGTATGCCCTGATCCGCCAGCAGGTTGTGAATGCGGGCCAGGGTCAGGTCGGTCTTGCGCAGCAGTGCCGGGCTGTCCGGGGTCAGGGGGGCGTCATGGGTGTCGGTATTCAAGGTCTGCTCTCCAGGCTGGCAGAAAGGATGGGATCACCATAAAGCGGAGGAGAGTGCGGGAGGAGGCAGGTTTTTTCCGATTCGAAGTGGAAATCCGGAGGAAAAGGCATCAAAAGAGGCCTTTTTGGCGTTGAGGATGAGGAAAGGAGCGGACTGGCGGCAAGGGAGTGTGATCGGTGGCGGGTTTTGACGGCGTCTTCGCCCGATTGCTCATTGGCGCAATGTGTGAGCTGTCTCACGCACAGGTGGGAGCCGGAGGAAAGCGGGCACAAAAAAGGGCCCTGTCGGGCCCTGCGAGGATCCGCCTCTCAGGTGGCGGGTGCCGCACTGCTGGTCGGCAGGGTCTGATTCTGGTAGCGCAGGTCCTCTTCGATGATGACATCGACGTCCAGCGGCTTGCCGTTGCGGATCACCGAGATGGTGAGCTTGGTGCCGGGGCGGCTCTCGACGATCTTGTCCATGACGGGACGCACGCCGGTGATGGCCTCTCCGTTGATCTTGAGCAGTACATCCCCACGTTTGAGACCGGCCTTGGTGGCTGGGCCATTGGGATCCAGGCTCTCCACCACCAACCCCTGCAAGTCCCCCAGGTTCAGCATGCGCGCGACGATGGGATTGATCTCGACGCTGGAGATGCCGAGGTAGCCGCGGATGACCCGGCCGTTGGCGATCAGCTCGTCCATGATGCGCTTGGCCAGCTTGTAGGGGATGGCAAAACTGATGCCATAGCTCTCCTGATTGCCGTTGAGGTGGTAGGCGGCGGTATTGATACCCACCAGATCGCCACGGCCATTGACCAGGGCGCCTCCGGAGTTGCCCTCGTTGATGGCGGCATCGGTTTGTAGCAGATCCTGTCTGCCATTGCTGTCCGGCCCCATGCTGGAGAGGCCGATACGGCCGGTGGCGCTGATGATGCCCTGGGTGATGGTCTGGCCGACGTTGTAGGGGTTGCCGATGGCGAGCACCACGTCTCCCACGTCCGGCAGACGATCCGGGTCCTGCGGGATCACCGGCAGGTTGTCCGATTCGATGTAGAGCACCGCCAGATCAGTCAGTTTGTCGGTGCCGACCAGCTCTGCACTGAATACCCGACCATCTTGCAGGGCGACGATGATCTGGTCCGCATCGGCGATGACGTGATAGTTGGTGAGCACGTGACCGCGCTGGTTCATGATGACGCCGGACCCCAGCCCCTGGGGTCTGAGTTCGGCTTTTTCACCGCGATTGCCGGCGAAGCTGCGGGTGTAGATGTTGACGACGGCAGGGCCGGCGCGATGGGCCGCGTAGGAGAAGCTCAGCTCGCGGGCATTGGTGATGAGGCCCGGCAGGGGGGCGCCGCCACGAAAATTGGGGAACACCAGCAACAAAAGCGCAGCCATGGCGAGGCCAAAGCCGACGGACTTGCCCAAGTAGCTGATCAGAGGTGGGATTTTCATGTCTTTCTCGTCCGTACAGGCTGCGGGCAGAGAATAACATTATCGATGGATAAAAATCACCCGCGGCGGTTGCCGCGGGTGTGAGGGGCTTAACGGATCACCAAATAGAGCGAGGAGTCACCGCGCTGGATATTCAGCGCCAGGACTTCCGGCTTGTTTTTCAACACCTTGGTCAGTTCACCCATGGAGTTGATGCGCTGGCGGTTGACCCCGATGATGATGTCGCCCTTTTGCAGGCCGGAGGCGGCTGCCGGTGAGCGGGGATCGATGTCGGAGACGGCCACGCCGGTAACGGGGTCCGTGGTGGTGCTCAGCTTCGCTCCTTCCAGTGCCGGATGCAGGGCGCTGGCCAGGATCTCGCTGTCATCCGCTTTCTTCAGGGTGACCTTGACGGTCTGCTCCTTGCCGTCACGAATGAGGCCGAGCGAGACCTGCTTGTCGGCCCCCATGGTGGCGATCTTGGCACGCAACTCGCCGAAGGAGCGGATGGGCTTGCCATCGATGCTGATGATGATGTCGCCTGCCTTGATGCCCGCCTTGGCGGCGGCGGAGTCAGGCATGACCTGGTTGACGAAGGCACCGTCCTTCTTGTTGTAGCCGAAGGTTTTGGCGATTTCGCTGGTGAGCTCGGTGCCGGTGATCCCCAACTGGCCACGGCGCACTTCGCCGTATTTCACGATCTGCTCGGAGAGATCGCGTACCATGTTGGACGGGATGGCAAAGCCGATGCCGATGTTGCCGCCGTTGGGGCCCAGGATGGCGGTGTTGATGCCGATCAGCTCCCCGCGCAGGTTGAGCAGGGCGCCGCCCGAGTTGCCGGAGTTGATGGCCGCATCGGTCTGGATGAAGTTCTCCAGATTTTCGATGTTGAGGCCGCTGCGACCCAGGGCGCTGACAATGCCGGAGGTGACGGTCTGGCCCAGGCCGAACGGGTTGCCGATGGCCAGCGCGTAGTCACCGACTCTCAGCTCGTCGGAGTCGGCGAACTTGATCTGCACCAGATCCTCGGCCTTGATTTGCAGCAGGGCGATATCCGACTGTTTGTCTTCCCCTATTTTCTTGGCTGCATACTCACGGCCATCCTTCAGGTTGACCTTGATCTCGTCCGCCTCGTGGACCACGTGGGCGTTGGTGATCACGTAGCCTTTCTTGGCATCGATGATGACGCCGGAACCAAGCGCCTGGAAGGGCTGCTCGCTCACCTGCTCGTCAGGCATGTTGGGGCCGAAGAAGAAGCGGAATTGTTCCGGCAGGCGCTGGCGGGTGATCTTCTTGCCAGAGACGGAGATGTTGACCACGGCAGGGGTCACCTGCTCGAGGACGGGGGCCAGGCTCGGCATCTCCTGGTTGTTCGCCATCAGGGGCAGTGCGGCCTGCGCCGGTGCTGAGGACATGGCGATACCGACACTGAGGGCTAAGACACTGAATACAGAAAGAGATTTACGCATATGAGAAACAGCTCCCAGAAAAAGTTGCAGTGCAATCGTCAAGGTCTGACCACGATAAAGCGTAATTAGTTCAACCGACGATCAGCCCGGCTGCTTGAGCAGGCCGGACGCACCGGCGTAATCGCGGGGAGGAAGGCCCGGCTCCTCGCTGTTGGCGGCATCGCCTGTTTCTTCCACTTCGGGTTCGCGGAACAGTGGTTCCTGTACCTTGGCCAGGAACTTGCTCTGTTCCGCCATATGGCGATAAAGGGTCTGGTACTGTTCGGCCAGTTGCTCCATCAGGGCGGCGCTGTCGGCGAAGTGGGTGGTGATCTGCCCCTGGTAGCTTTCCAGCTCCTTGTGGGCTTTTTTCAGCTCCTGTTCCAGGCGTCCGGCATCCCGGCTACGGACAGAGAAGCGGCCGATCAGCACGCCGATGATCAGGGCGGCGATCGCCAGCAGGATCCCGTTAAACAGAGTCATAGAAGCTCCTTGTTACAGCTAACACGATGAATTTGAAGCGGTCGGATGGACCGCAACGCCTCGTTGGCACTATACCGTGCCCCCTGAGAGCGTGATACCATTTTGTCCCTCATTCAGGGACTTGGAGGCGGTTTACAGGATGACCCCGCAGCAAAAATATCAGCAGGATTTGCAGCGCCCCGGCTTTGTGGCCGATCCGGCCCAGGCCATGGCAGTCGCCCGCCTGGAGCGACTCTATCAGGATCTGTGCGCAAGCCCGACTCCGACCAGATCCCGTGGCCTGCTGGGTTGGCTGCAAAAGCCGAAAACCCGTGACCCCGTCCAGGGGTTATATATGTGGGGCGGTGTGGGCAGAGGCAAGACCTGGCTGATGGATACTTTTTTTGAGAGCCTGCCGGGGGAGCGCAAACTGCGCATCCACTTCCACCGTTTCATGCACCGTGTGCACGACGAGCTCAGAGGGCTGACCGGTCAGTCCGATCCGCTCAAGCTGATCGCCCGCAAGCTGACCGACGAGACCGACGTCATCTGTTTCGACGAGTTTTTCGTCTCGGATATCACGGATGCCATGCTGCTCGGCACTCTGTTCCAGGAACTCTTTGGCCATGGCGTAGTGCTGGTGGCCACATCCAACATCCCCCCTCAGGATCTCTACCGCAACGGGTTGCAGCGTGCTCGCTTCCTGCCTGCTATCGCGCTTATCGAGCGTCACTGCGAGGTGATCAATGTCGATGGCGGTGTCGATTACCGGCTGCGAACCCTGGAACAGGCAGAGATCTATCACTTCCCGCTGGATGAGCAGGCCAGGAGCAACCTGGATCGTTATTTCAGCCAGTTGACCGGGATTGGGCCGGTGACTGCCGCCGCACTGGAAGTCAACCATCGCCAACTGAGTGCACTGGGCGTGGGGGAAGGGGTGCTTTATATGGAGTTTGAACAGCTGTGCTGTACTCCACGCTCCCAGGGCGACTACATCGAACTGGCCCGTGAGTTCCACACCGTCCTGCTGGCCAATGTGCAACCCATGGGCAGCGGTACGGATGACGCGGCCCGCCGCTTCATCGCCATGGTGGACGAGTTTTATGAGCGGCACGTCAAGCTCATCATATCGGCGGCGGTCCCCGTGACCGGGCTCTATGGCGAAGGCCTGCTGAATTTCGAATTCAAGCGTTGCCTTTCAAGGCTTCAGGAGATGCAATCGCACGAATACCTTGCCAGAGTGCACCTTCCTTAGTCACAATACCGCGCCTGCCAGTCGGATGGGCATCTGCGGCAGGTAGGGCCGGGCGACATTTGCTAGCTTCATGGCAGTGAAATTAGCAGGTGATATTTAAGGCAACTTCACTTATAATCGCCCGGCCCACGTTACAGCTGTCGATAAGACAGCAACACTTTAAGCTTTACTTGTATTCGAAGGGGTACAGGTAGGCCATCGTTTGTTGTTTGTGGGAGAGCCCCCATAAGCAATTGGGTCTGTAACAGGTAATTGGGTTTAACTTAATGAAAACTTTCGTTGCCAAGCCAGAAACCGTAAAACGTGACTGGTACATTGTGGACGCAGAAGGTAAAACTCTGGGTCGTATCGCAACCGAGATCGCTGCTCGTCTGCGTGGTAAGCACAAAGCCGAGTACACTCCGCACGTTGACACCGGTGACTACATCATCGTTGTAAACGCTGAGAAGGTACACGTAACCGGTAAGAAATTTACCGACAAAATGTACCACGCTCACTCCGGTTTCCCGGGTGGTATCAAGTCCATCAGCTTCGACAAGCTGATTCAGCGTAAGCCGGAAATGGTAATCGAAGCTGCCGTCAAGGGCATGCTGCCGAAGGGCCCGCTGGGCCGTGCCATGTTCCGTAAGCTGAAAGTTTACGCAGGCGCAGAGCACGCTCATGCTGCTCAGCAACCTCAAGTACTGGATATCTAACGGGAACTGGCAACATGGCAGAAAATCAATACTACGGTACCGGCCGTCGCAAAAGCTCCACTGCTCGCGTATTCATCAAAGCGGGTAGCGGTAAAATCGTAATCAACCAGCGCTCCCTGGAGCAATACTTCGGCCGTCCGACTGCCCGCATGGTAGTTCGTCAGCCGCTGGAACTGGTCGAGATGACCGAGAAACTGGATCTGTACATTACCGTTAACGGTGGTGGCATCTCCGGTCAAGCTGGTGCGATCCGCCACGGTATCACTCGTGCTCTGATGCAGTACGACGAGACCCTGCGTTCCGAACTGCGTAAAGCTGGCTTTGTTACTCGTGATGCCCGTAAGGTTGAGCGTAAGAAAGTCGGTCTGCACAAAGCGCGTAAGCGTCCGCAGTACTCCAAGCGTTAATTCGCTTTTGGTACGCACTCTCAGGAGTGTCAAAAAAGCCTGGCAATTTGCCAGGCTTTTTTTATTGGTAATGTTACATGTGACAATGCTAAGCATACGTCACAAAAGACAAAAAATTGTGTATTTATTGTTTTTGCCCATCGACTCCCTTTCTTGTCAAATTGTTATCTTTTCTTTAAAATTTCCATGGTCTTTCTGTGTCAATTGCCACTCCGCTTCCATCGCAGTTGTCAGAGGGAGAGGATAAGTAAACAGGGACACTATAAGAATGAGCGGAGTCCACATGGGAGAGTTTTTGGATGAGCAATGCGCCAGTTGATACCGGTCGCCGCAGATTTCTTACCTGGTCAACGGTTGCCGTTGGCGGTGTAGGAGCTGCTTTTACCGCAGTGCCGTTTATTAAGTCATGGAATCCGAGTGCCAAAGCCAAGGCGGCAGGGGCCCCGGTTGAAGTGGATATCAGCAAGCTGGAGCCGGGTCAGCTGATCCGCGTCGAGTGGCGTGGCAAACCGGTCTGGGTGGTGAAGCGCACCAAGCAGACGCTGGATGCTCTGGCTGCACACGATGACAAGCTGCGGGATCCTGCGTCAGACGAGCCACAGCAACCGGACTATGCCCACAATGGCTACAGATCCATCAAACCGGAAATCTTCGTGGCCGTTGGCATCTGCACTCATCTGGGATGCTCCCCCTCCTATCTGCCCGACAGCTTCGGCGAGCAGGTTCAAGGGGTAACTTCCGGCTTCTTCTGCCCCTGCCATGGCTCCAAATTCGACATGGCTGGTCGAGTGTTCCAGGGCGTCCCCGCACCGCTGAACCTGGTCATTCCGCCATACCAATTTCTTAGCGACACCACCATTCTGGTCGGTGCCGATGTCAAGGAGGCCTGACCATGTTTGCCAAACTCATGGGCTGGATCGATGATCGTTTCCCGCTCACGGCCATGTACAACGACCATATGGCCAAGTATCCGGCGCCCAAGAACCTGAACTTCTGGTACTTCTTCGGCTCGCTTGCCATGTTGGTGCTGGTCAACCAGATCATCACCGGCATCTGGCTGACCATGAACTACAACCCCTCGGCGGAAGGTGCCTTCGCTTCCGTGGAATACATCATGCGGGATGTGGATTACGGCTGGCTGCTGCGTTACATGCACTCAACCGGGGCATCCGCCTTCTTCATCGTGGTCTACCTGCACATGTTCCGCGGCATGATCTACGGCTCTTACCAGAAGCCAAGGGAACTGCTGTGGATCTTCGGCATGCTGATCTTCCTGGTGCTGATGGCCGAGGCCTTCATGGGTTACCTGCTGCCCTGGGGGCAGATGTCGTTCTGGGGGGCCCAGGTCATCATCTCGCTGTTCGGTGCCATCCCCGTTATCGGTGACGATCTGACCCTGTGGATCCGGGGGGACTATGTCATCTCGGGTGCGACCCTGAACCGCTTCTTTGCGCTGCACGTCATCGCTCTGCCGCTGGTGCTGGTGATGCTGGTGGCCATGCATATCTTGGCGCTGCACGAGGTGGGCTCCAACAACCCCGATGGCATCGACATCAAGAAGCACAAGGACGAGAACGGCTGGCCACTGGATGCGGTCGCGTTCCACCCCTATTTCACCGTGAAGGACATGATCGGGGTAGCCGGTTTCCTGTTCTTCTTCTGTGCCATCATCTTCTTCAAGCCGGACATGTGGGGCTATTTCCTCGAGAAACCGAACTTTGAGGTGGCCAATGGCCTGAAGACACCGGCGCATATCGCTCCGGTCTGGTACTTCACCCCCTTCTACGCCATTCTGCGTGCGGTGCCTGACAAGCTGCTGGGGGTCATCATGATGGGCCTCTCCATCGTGGTGCTGTTCCTGTTGCCCTGGCTGGATCGTTGCAAGGTGCGCTCGGTGCGTTACCGCAGCACCCTGCACAAGCTGAACATCGCCCAGTTCGTGGTCTGCTTCATTATTCTGGGGGTGCTGGGGGTGCTGCCATCAACCCCGACCCTGACGCTGATTGCACAGCTCTGTACTCTGGGTTATTTCGGATTCTTCGTCCTGTTGTTCTTCTACAGCAAGAATGAGAACACCAAGCCGCTGCCGGAGAGGGTGACATTCAAATGAAAAGAATAATTTTTGCAGTGCTGGCCCTGCTGCCTGGTCTGGTGTTGGCCTCTGGCGGTGGCTTCCCCCTCGACAAGGCGGAGTACGATCTGAGTGACAAGGCATCCCTGCAACGGGGGGCCGCCACCTTCATGAACTACTGTGCAGGCTGTCACTCCACCCAGTACCAGCGTTATAACCGGGTGGCGGCCGATATCGGCATTCCGGACGATTTGATGAAGGAAAACCTGGTCTTCACCGGCGCCAAGATCGGCGATCTGATGAAGAGCGCCATGTCCGAGAAGGATGCTGCTCGCTGGTTCGGTGCGCCACCTCCCGACCTGACTCTGGTTGCCCGGGTGCGTGGTGCAGACTGGATCTACACCTATCTGCGTTCCTTCTACGTGGACGAGACCCGTCCATTCGGGGTGAACAACGCCGTCTTCCCGTCCGTGGGTATGCCCCATGTGCTGGAGCCGTTGCAGGGGACGCCCCGCGCCGAGTTCGAGACGCACACCCTGGATGGCGTGGAGATGCAGCAAGTCGTCAGCATCAAATCTGACGGCAACGGTGAAATGAACAACGAAGAATATGATCAGACGGTACTGGATCTGGTAAACTTCTTGGTCTATTCGGCTGAGCCGGTGCAGCAGGAGCGCGAACGCATGGGCTTCTGGGTACTCGGATTCATCGCTATCTTCTTCATCTTCACTGTGCTGTTGAAGAAGGAATTCTGGCGCGACGTTCACTAAGCGACCAGATCGGAGTAATATGACGCACGGCAATGAAGACAGACATGCTTCATTGCCGTTTCTGCTTTTTAATGACGGGAGGGTTCAATGGCTGTAGCTGCCAATAAGCGTTCGGTAATGACGCTGTTTTCCGGTGCCAACGATATGTTCAGCCATCAGGTGCGTATTGTCCTGGCGGAGAAGGGTGTTAGCGTGGATATCTGCCAGGTTGATCCTGCCAACCTGCCGGATGAGCTGGCCGAGCTGAACCCGTACAACACTGTACCGACCCTGGTGGATCGCGAGCTGGCGTTGTACACCTCGCGGATCATCATGGAGTATCTGGACGAGCGTTTCCCGCATCCGCCCCTGATGCCGGTTTATCCGGTCGCGCGCGGCAACAGCCGTCTGATGATGCACCGCATCGAGCTGGACTGGTACTCTCTGGCCGACAAGATCATGGCGGGCACCGATACCGAGGCCGCCCGTGCCGAGTTGCGCGACAACCTGCTGGCCATCGCCCCCATCTTCGGCGAGATGCCCTATTTCATGAGCGAAGAGTTTGGGCTGGTCGACTGCTACATGGCGCCGTTGCTGTGGCGTCTACCGAGCCTGGGCATCGATTTCACCGGCCGTGGCGCCAAAGAGCTGAAGGCTTACATGGTTCGCCTGTTCGAGCGTGAATCCTTCCAGGCTTCCCTGACCGAGGCCGAGCGTGAGATCCGTGCCGGCGTATGAGCATGGAACCGACAATGACACCCAGTCGCCCGTATCTGCTGCGGGCGTTTTTTGACTGGTTGCTGGATAACGATCTGACTCCCCATCTGGTGGTCAATGCCAACATTCCCCATGTGATGGTACCGATGCAGTTCGTGCAGGATGGCCAGATTGTTCTGAACATCGCCCCCCGGGCCGTGGGCCAGTTCCACATGGATAATGACGCTGTCAGCTTCAGCGCCCGTTTCGGTGGCGTATCGCAGCAGGTCTATATCCCCATGGCGGCCGTACTGGCCATCCATGCCAGGGAGAACGGAGTGGGGACCCTGTTCCCGCCGGAGCCCGGGTATGACCTCTGGCTGGAACAGGCACAGTCACCCACGTCGGTTGACCCCGAGCCGGAACCACCGCGCCCGAGCGGTCGCCCGACCCTGAAAGTCATCAAATAAAAAACGCAGCCTGAAGGCTGCGTTTTTTCATCCTGCCAGATGGTCAATTCTGGGCAAACTCGAAGGCTTTGATCACCTGCTTAACGCCGCTGACGTGGCGGGCGATTTCTACGGCCTGATCCCCTTCCTGGCGGGTGACCAGCCCAATGAGGAATACCTCGCCATTCTCGGTGACAACCTTCACCTTGGCGCTGTCGAAGTTCTTGGTGCCCAGCATGTCGGCCCGCACCTTGGAGGTGATCCAGGTGTCATTGCTGCGCACGCCGATACTGACTGGTTTGCCAAGGCGCAGCTCGTTGTAGACATGGCGAACCCCTTCAATCCGGCTCACGATTCTGCCCGCTTCCTGTTTGTAAGCGTCAGAGGGTGTCTGACCCACCAGCAGCACACGGCCGTTGTTGCTGTAGACACTGATCTTGCTAGCGGCGCTCAGGGGCTTGTTGTCGGCCAACAGGTTGGCGGCTTTCAGCTCTATGGTCTGATCGTCCCACTGGGCACCCAGGGTGCGGCGATCGCCGCTCGCCTTGGCGGTGCCAGCCGCGCCACCGACCACCACGGCAGCACAGCCTTGCAGCAGCAGGACGCCGGTCAGCAGGGCAAGAGCGAGAATAGGCTTCTTCATGGTTTCAGTCTTCCTGTTGCGGGAAAAGTGTCTGGTCGATGAGATCACAGAGACAGTGCAGGGTCAACAGGTTCACTTCCAGAATACGAGGACGGCGAGCGGAAGGAACGCGGATCTCCACGTCATTGGGGCCCAGCAGACCGGCGATCTCTCCCCCGTCTCCGCCACCGAGAACAATGATGGTCATGTCGCGGGAGAGGGCGGCCTCCGCAGCCTTGATGAGGCTGCGGCTGTTGCCTGTCGTGGTGATGACCACCAGGATGTCGCCTGGTTGTCCCAGAGCACGTATCTGTTTGGCATAGACCTCTTCGAAACCGTGATCCGTGGCGATGGCGCTGATGGTCGCCATGTCGGGCGTCAGGGCGAGACCGGGCAGGGAGGGGCGAGGCGTTTCATAGCAGTTTACCAGTTCGGAAATGAACAGCTGTGCCAATGCCGAGGAAGGACCATTGCCACATGCCATCACCTTGTGGCCATTGAGCAGGCAGATGGTCAGCATCTGGGCTGCCGTATGGATGGCATCCGGCAGTGCTTCGGCGGCAGCTATCTTGGTCTGGATGCTTTCGGTGTAATTCTCTTTGATGGGATCAGTCATGGGGTCCTCTTAAAACGCGTTCTGGATCCAGTCCGGCTGGTCGCCCTCGAACGCGATCACATCGAATCGACAGGCTTGGTTGGCCTCATTGATGGCATGTTGCTTGAAATAGTGGCGCGCGGCCAGCACGATCTTGTGCTGCTTGCGCCGGGTGACCGAGCTGGCTGCACCGCCATGGGTGGCGTTGGCGCGATATCTCACTTCAACGAACACCAGGGTATCCCCCTGGCGCATGATGAGATCGATCTCGCCGCCACGGCAGCGGTAGTTGCGGGTAACGGGTTGCAGGCCGCGGGCCTGCAACCAGCGTTCCGCTATTTGCTCAAAGTGTTGTCCCTTGCTCGTCGCTGCCGACGGCAACAGGTTCAACCACTGCTGGTGAAGTTGTGTCAGTAGCCTCTTCATGAGTCGCATCCTCCAGCTGGGGGGCGGCGCTGTCGCTGACCAGCTTGCCATTCTGGTAGGTGGCCCAGTCCAGCATGCGCACTATGTTGCCCTGGGGATCCACGCTCAGCTGGCCACTCATGCCGGGTTGCTGCATGGCATTGACCTTGCGCATTTGCGGCAGGTTGCCTGCCAGGCTGACGGCATCGTAACCGAGGGCGAACAGGCGCAGCAGGTCGCCCTGGGTCTGGGGCCAGAGCAGGGCAATCTGTTCACGCTGCGTCTCGAAGCCACCCAGCAGCAGTGGCATGTCGGAGATATGCATACCGTTGAGCTCGGATGCCACCTCGGTCGTCCCGCCGTCGTATCCCCGCGAGCTGCTGTAGATGGGCAGGCTGCCCATGGGATTGACCGAGATGTCCACATAGGGCTTGATCATCCGGGTCTCCAGGCTGTTGGCCACCACATAGACGGCGTCGATGCTGCGCGGCGCGGCATCGGACAGCTGGACAATCTCCCCGGCTCGTGCGGTGGAACGGCCGCTCAGAGCGTTCTTGACCATGCCCTGCACTTCGTTGCGCGCCCCGAAGGTGGCAACCACGGGCTTCTCCTGGCTGACGCCGGCCCAGGCCTGTTCAAACGCCTTGATACTGCTGTAGCCAATCCGGCCTTGTGCCGCGATCAGCAGAGGCTTGCGGTAGCCCTGACCATAGAGGTACTGGGCCGCCTGGCTCGCATCGGCAGCGGCGGAAAGCGAGAAATAGAAGGTGTTGTCGTTGACGATCGGCTTGTCCAGCTCGTTGAGCGCCAGTACCGGCACGGTCGGATTCGACTTGAGCAGCTCCTCCACCTGATCCTTGAGCAGGGGGCCGATGATCATGTTGGCCCCTTCCTGAATGGCCTGCTTGTAGAGGTCCCCCATCGCCTTGCCCTGGGTATCATAGAAGTTCAGAGTGAACTGGCTCTGATTTTCTTTGTAGGACATCAACATGCCGTTGCGGATGGCGGCGCCCTGGGCTTCCAGGTTGCCGGAGAGCGGCAGGAAGACGGCGATCTGCTGCAGCGAACCGTTGTCCGTAGTAGCGAGATCCCCAAGGCCGGCCGGCATGTCGCTCTGGGCAGGGTGGTTAGGGAAGCTCTGCTTCCAGCCGGCAAGCTGGCGGGCCAGCTGGCTCGGCTGTGCCCCGAACTCGTTCACCAGCGCCGCAAGACGCAGCCAGCCGGTGGTCACATCGGGAGCTGGCTCCTCTTCGAGCGCCTGCAGGGTGGAGGGGGTCATGCTTTTCAGCAGTGACCAGATCTGCTGGTGATTGGTGGCCAGTTCATTCTTGGCCAGATAAGGTTCCAGCAGGATCAGCGACTTGGCCGCACCAAACTTGTTGTTGATGTCGAGCTGCAGCACCACGCGCTGGCGGTACCAGTCCTTCTGGGTATCGGCATCCAGCACCACATCCGGCTTGCCTTCCAGCAGGATCAGCGCCTGGTTGGCGTTGCCCTGGGCGAGCAGCAGGTGTGCCTGCAGCAGTTGCAACTGCGCCTGCTGCACCGGGCTCTTCGCCTGCTTCTGCAACTGCTGATACAGAGCGGCAGCCGGTTTGGCCTGGCCGAGCGCCAGATAGCTGCGCGCCGCCATCATCTGCCACACGAAGGCCTCTGCCGGTTTGGCGGGATCCACCTGCTCCAGATACCACTGGGCATTCTTGGTCAGATCCGAGAAGGCTGACGGCATGCCGGGTTGTCCGGAAGATTGATTGGGCTCCGACGCACAGGCGGCGAGCAGGACTGCCGCGAGTAGGATGCCGAAGAGTCGTGATACACTTAGCTGCTTTATAACCCGGTTCAAGTTCATTCCCCGACCAGTGTTGAAATTCTCCATAGTGTAAACGGGCCAATATGGCGACACAATTGTCGGGACACTCGGAGCTCCCATGAGTGACATCCCAACCCTGTATATAGTCCCCACTCCGATCGGCAATCTGGCCGACATCACCCAGCGAGCACTGGACGTGCTTCGCAGCGTCGATCTGGTGGCTGCCGAGGATACCCGGCATAGCGGGATCCTGCTCAGCCACTACCAGATCTCGGTACCGACCTTTGCCCTGCACGATCACAACGAGCAGCAAAAGGCGGATGTGCTGATCGCCCGCATCAAGGAGGGCAAGAGCGTGGCCCTGGTCTCCGATGCGGGGACGCCGCTCATCAGCGACCCCGGTTATCACCTGGTCACCCGTTGTCGCGAAGCCGGGGTCAAGGTGGTGCCGCTGCCCGGTCCCTGCGCTGCCATCACGGCGCTGTCCGCCGCCGGGCTGCCCACCGACCGCTTCGCCTTCGAGGGTTTCCTGCCGGCCAAGGCCAAGGGGCGGGATGATCGCCTGCAAGCCGTCATCGAAGACACCCGCTCTCTGGTGTTCTACGAATCGCCACGCCGGGTGCAGGAGACGGTGGAAGCCATTGCTCGCATCCTTGGCGAGCGCCAGGTGGTGGTGTGCCGCGAGCTGACCAAGACCTTCGAGTCCATCCACGGTCTGCCCGCCTCCGAGATGCTGGCCTGGCTCGGAGAGGACGATAACCGTTGCCGCGGGGAGATCGTGCTGGTGGTCGCCGGTGCCAGCAAGGTGGATGACGAGTTGCCTGCGGAGGCGATCCGCACCCTGGGCCTGCTGGTCAGCGAGCTGCCCCTCAAGAAGGCTGCGGCCCTCACCGCCGAGATCCACGGGGTGAAGAAGAACGCCCTCTACAAATACGGTCTCGAGCACTATTAATTGCCGTAAACCGGAATTGACGGTTTACCCCGTCCGTCTCGCGAGGCTATAATCCGCGCCTCGGAGTTGGCTGGGCAATCGCTGCTTCGTCGTTGTGTCCCTCGGGACAGACGGGCGGAGGGGAGGAAAGTCCGGGCTTCACAGGGCAGGGTGCCAGGTAACGCCTGGGGGGCGCGAGCCTACGACCAGTGCAACAGAGAGCAGACCGCCGATGGCCCGCAAGGGATCAGGTAAGGGTGAAAGGGTGCGGTAAGAGCGCACCGCGCGACTGGCAACAGTTCGTGGCACGGTAAACTCCACCCGAAGCAAGACCAAATAGGCCCCTATTGGCGCGGCCCGCGTTGGGGGCGGGTAGGTTGCTTGAGCCAGCGAGCGATTGCTGGCCTAGAGGAATGATTGCTACCCGGGGCAACCCGGTACAGAACCCGGCTTACAGGCCGACTCCGACCTCTTTCCTGAAGAGCCTTGCGATTTATCGCAAGGCTCTTTTTATTAACCATAAAGTACTGCCTCGGTTGACTCGTGATATTTACTGTTGGGCTAGCTATGTTTAACAAATGTATTTTATATCAATCTGTTATGTGGAATTTTTCCATGTTCTGAATATCGTGATGGCGCTGGAGAAGCGCGGCCTGTATGGCTGATGTTTATTCGTGCAATTTGTCAGTTTTTTAATTGCTGAAAATTAATCGAGTTGCGGGTAACACAAATAACTTGTGGAAAATCAATTCATTTAATCGGTAGTCCCATCACGCTGCGTCAATATGTTCCCCATGCCCGAGATCCTTGCTTGAAAAGCCCCCTGCTCGTCCTTAAACTTCATGGTGGAGAAAAGTGGATCAAAGTGGTTTTATTGGGCATCTAGCCCCCATAACTCACCTTCGGGGACTGCAATTTGTTGCGTGGCGCTCACGCCATCAGCCTGGACAGCAAGGGGCGGTTGGCGATTCCGACCAAATTTCGTGATTGGCTGCGCGAAGAGTGCGACGGCCAGCTGGTCTGCACCATCGACATAGCCCATCCCTGTCTGCTGCTTTATCCCCTGAATGAATGGGAAGAGGTGGAGCGCAAGCTGAAGACCCTTTCCAGCACCAACCCGGCGGAACGCCGCCTGCAGCGTCTGCTGCTCGGCCACGCGGCCGAATGCGAACTGGATGGCAATGGCCGTCTGCTGCTCAGCCAGCCGCTGCGCAGCCATGCCGGGCTGGACAAGAAAGTCATGCTGGTGGGCCAGCTCAACAAATTCGAGCTGTGGGATGAAGCCCGCTGGCAACAACAGATCAACGACGACATCCTGGGCCTGCCCGAGGACGACTGGGCAAGTTCACCACGACTACAGGATTTTTCTTTATAAATGACCCAAGCCGCTGAACACATCACAGTGCTGTTGCACGAAGCCGTCGAAGGGCTGGCCATCAAGCCGGACGGTATCTACGTCGACGGTACCTTTGGCCGGGGGGGTCACTCTCGTCTCATTCTCCAGCATCTGGGCCCGAACGGCCGTCTGATCGCCATCGACCGGGATCCCCAGGCCATTGCCGAGGCGGCCAAGATCCAGGATCCCCGTTTCGAGATCGTGCACGGTCCCTTCTCCGGCATCACCCGCTATCTGACAGAGCGCGGCCTGCTGGGCAAGGTCGATGGTTTCCTGCTGGATCTCGGTGTCTCCTCCCCCCAGCTTGACGATGCCGAGCGTGGCTTCAGCTTCATGAAGGACGGCCCGCTCGACATGAGGATGGATCCCACCTCCGGTCAGAGCGCCGCCGAGTGGCTGGCCCGTGCCGATGTGGACGACATCGCCTGGGTGCTGAAAACCTTCGGTGAGGAGCGCTTCGCCAAGAAGATTGCTCGCGCCATCGTGCACGATCGGGTGACAGAGCCCTATGTGCGCACCCGCCAGCTGGCGGAGATGATTGCCCGGGTCAACCCGAGCAAGGAGAAGGGCAAGCACGCGGCGACCCGCAGCTTCCAGGCCATCCGCATCTATATCAACAGCGAGCTGGACGAAATTGAAACCGCCCTCAACGGCGCGCTGGACGTGCTGGCTCCTCACGGTCGTCTCTCCGTCATCAGCTTCCACTCTCTGGAAGATCGGCTGGTGAAGCATTTTATTCGCAAGCATGAGAAAGGTCCGGAAGTACCCCACGGGATCCCTCTGACCGAAGCCCAGCTGGCCGGTGGTCGCAAGCTGAAGTCGATCGGCAAGGCACTCAAGCCTTCCGACCACGAGGTCAATGAAAACACCCGGTCCCGCAGCTCGGTGCTGCGGGTCGCAGAGCGTCTTGCGGAGTAAGCGATGAGCGACGTGCGCGTTCACCTCGCCAGGGAGATCGTTGCGGATCTCTGGCGCCACAAGTTGCAGGTCCTGTTGACCGTCGCCGTGCTGGTCACCGCCTTTGCGGTGATCCTGGTGACCAACATGACCCGGGGTCTGACGGCCAAGCAGAACGATCTGATGGCGGAGGAGGACAGGCTCAACATCGAGTGGCGCCACCTCTTGCTGGAACAGGGCACACTGGCTGAGCACTCCCGGGTGGCGAGTCTGGCCATGGACAAGTTGCAGATGGCTCGCCCACTGGTGACCACTGAAAAGGTAATTACACAACCATGACACGCAAGGCCGCCACCAAGGCTCCGGCAAAGGACAAAGCCAAGGCGAAAGCACCCTCACTCTACCCGTGGCGCTTTCGTACCCTGGTTTTCTTCATCGGCATCGCGTTTGCGGGGCTGATCCTGCGGCTGGCCTGGATCCAGGTGATCGATCCGGACAGACTGCGCCAGGAGGGGGACATGCGCTCCCTGCGCACCACCTCCACCCAGGCGGTGCGCGGCATGATCACGGACCGCAATGGCGAACAGCTTGCGGTATCCGTGCCGGTCGAAGCGGTCTGGGCCGATCCCAAGACGGTGCATGAGTCCGGTGCCATCCACAACGAGCGTGCCTGGCTGGCACTCTCCGCCGTGCTCAAGCTCGACATCAACACCCTCAAGCATCGCATCGCCAACCCGAGCAAGCGCTTCGTCTATCTGCAGCGGCAGGTGACGCCTGCAGTGGCCGAGTACATCAAGGGGTTGAAGCTGGGGGGCATCTATCTGCGCCCCGAGGCGCGCCGTTTCTACCCGACCGGCGAGATAAGCTCCCACCTGGTGGGGGTGACCAACATCGATGGCAGCGGCATCGAGGGGATTGAGCGCAGCTACAACGAGTGGCTGACCGCAACCCCTGGCGAGATGAGGGTGCGCAAGGACAGGCAGGGCCGCGTCATCGAGCGCCTGGGTCTGGTGAAAGAGGGCAAACACGCCAACGATCTGCAACTGAGCATCGATCAGCGGGTGCAGGCGCTGGCCTATCGCGCCCTCAAACGGGCTACCGACGAGAACAAGGCCACCTCCGGCTCCATGGTGATGCTGGATGTGAAGACCGGCGAGGTGCTAGCCATGGTCAACACCCCCTCCTACAACCCGAACAACCGCGGCCAGTACCAGAGTTTCCGGGTGCGAAACCGGGTGGTGACCGATACCTATGAGCCGGGTTCCACGGTCAAGCCATTGATTTTGCTTAGTGCCTTGCAAGCCGGTGTCACCAGCTGGAAGGACTTCATCCCGGGCGGCCCGCTGTTTATCGGGGCCAAGCAGATCCGTGACGTGAGTATCCACAAGGCGACCAACCTGTACGACATCCTGCGCTACTCCTCCAACATCGGCATGTCGCGCATCGCGCTGCGGATGCCGGCCCAGGAGATGATCAATACCCTGAGCATGGTGGGATTCGGCATGGACACCGGCAGCGGCCTGATGGGGGAGAGCAGCGGCATGCTGCCCCAGCGTCGCCGCTGGTCCGACATTGAGCGAGCCACCCTGTCGTTCGGTTATGGTCTGCGAGTGACCCCGCTGCAGCTGGCCTCCGCCTACGCCACCTTGGCCAACAAGGGCAAGCGGGTACCGCTCTCCATCATCAAGGTGACCAAGCCGCCCAAGGGTGAGCAGGTCATCGATCACAACAACGCCGCTGCCATGTTGCAGGCGCTGGAGTACGTGGTCAGCAATGCCATTCCCAAGGCCCAGATCCCCGGTTATCGGGTCGGTGGCAAGAGTGGTACCGCCAAGGTGGCCGTGGCTGGGGGCTATGGCAAGGACTACATGGCCTGGTTTGCCGGTTTCGCGCCAGCCAGCAATCCCCGTTTCGTCATGGTGGTGGTGATCAACGAGCCCAAGGGGGATGCCTACTACGGCGGTGCTGTGGCGACCCCGCCCTTTGCGGAGGCCATGGGAGGCGTGTTGCAGCTCTTCAACATCCGTCCCGATGCGATCCCGCCCGAGGTGCCCGCCAAGCTTGCCCGCACGGAGGCCAACAATGGCGCACCGCGTACTTGACGGGCATCCGGCTTTTTCCATCGGCCCCGCTGCTGTCGGGGCGTTTTCCATGGCGTGTACGAGCGCCCGCATTCCCGCATTTTCGGAGGCTTCCCATGCCGCCCCGCACACTTGATCAACTGATGAGCCGCTTCGGCATCGATGCCCCGGCGCTTTCCCTCACCGATCTCCAGCTCGACAGCCGGCGGGTCGGTCCCGGCTCGCTCTTCGTGGCGATTCGTGGCCATCAGGTGGATGGCAGGCGCTTCATCGAACAGGCGGTGGCTCAGGGAGCGACCGCCGTGCTGTTTGAGGAGGACGGAGAATTCGTCCCTCCGGCGACCCAGATCCCCTGCATCGGCATGAGGGATCTTCCCGCTCGCCTCTCCGAGCTGGCCGGTCATTTCTACGGTCACCCTGCGCAAAAGCTGCAACTGGTGGGCATCACGGGCACCAACGGCAAGAGCACCACGGCCCTGCTGGTGGCCAACTGGCGCACCCTGCTGGGGGGCAAGGCCGGGGTCATGGGCACCATAGGCAACGGTCTGTTTGGCGAGCTCATCGAAGCAGAGAACACCACGGGCAGCGCGGTCCAGGTGCAGGCCAATCTGGCCGCCTTGCAGCAGCAGGGGGCCGATCTGGTGGCGATGGAGGTCTCCAGCCACGGTCTGGTGCAGCATCGCGTGGCGGCCCTGCCGTTTGCCGCGGCAGTCTTCACCAACCTGAGCCGGGATCATCTGGACTATCACGGCACCATGGAGGCCTATGCCGCCGCCAAGGAGGAGCTGCTGAAGCTGGTGGATGAGCCTTGCGCCGTCATCAACGCCGATGACCATCTGGGACGGCAATGGTTGGCGACCTATCCCGGTGCGGTGGCCTTCGGGGTTCATGGTCCGATTGAAAACCATGCCGGACGACAACTGACGGCGCAGGATCCCCATTTCCACCAACAAGGTTTTGATACGCGCATTAACTCCAGCTGGGGGAATGGTGTATTATCCGCCCCCTTGCTCGGCCGCTTCAACGTCAGCAACGTGCTGGGCGCCATGGGTGCCATGCTGGTGCTCGGCTACGACTTCGATGACCTGCTGGCGACGGCCCCCAGACTGCAACCGGTGACCGGTCGCATGGAGTGCTTCGGCGGTGGCGATGCGCCGCTCGCCGTGGTCGATTACGCCCACACCCCGGATGCGCTGGAGAAGGCATTGCAGGCCCTGCGGGTGCACTGTCACGGCCGGCTCTGGTGCCTGGTGGGATGCGGCGGCGACAGGGATCGCGGCAAGCGTCCCATGATGGCTGCCATGGCGGAGCAGCATGCGGACTGCGTGATCCTGACCGACGACAATCCCCGTACCGAGGAGCCGGCCCGGATAATGGCCGACATGGTGGCGGGTCTTCGCGATCCCGGCGCCGTGCAGATCGAGCACGACAGGACCAAGGCAATCCAGTTGGCACTGAGCCAAGCGAGCAAAGAGGACATCATCCTGGTGGCCGGCAAAGGCCACGAGGATTATCAGATCATTGGAACCGACAAGCGGCACTACAGCGATCGGGAAACCGTCGCAGCCGCCTTGCACACATTAATGGAGTCATTCAAATGATGACCCTCAGGCTTGCCGACCTGGCGCAGGTGCTCGATGCCCGTCTGATCGGGGGCGACCATGAGATCACGGCGGTCAGCACCGACACCCGTACCCTGGGCGCGGGGGCGCTGTTCGTGGCCCTGCGCGGCGAGCGTTTCGACGCCCACGATTTCTGCGACCAGGCGGTTGCCGCCGGCGCCAGTGCCCTGCTGGTGGAGCGCGAATTGCCGCTGGCCATTCCACAACTGGTGGTGGGCGACACCCTCAAGGGACTTGGGCGTCTGGGCAGGCTGGTGCGCGAGCGCATCAATCCGAAAGTGCTCGCCATCACCGGCAGCTGTGGCAAAACCACGGTGAAGGAGATGGCGACGGCCATCCTGCGTTGTGAAGGGGAGGTGCTGGCCACCGCCGGCAACTTCAACAACGAGGTGGGGGTGCCGCTGACCCTGCTGCGCCTCGAGCCGCAACACCAGTTCGCGGTGATGGAGCTGGGAGCCAACCACCCGGGCGAGATCGCCTGGACCACGTCGCTCGCCAGACCTGACGCCGCCATCATCAACAACGTCGCTGCCGCGCACCTGGAAGGCTTTGGCTCCCTGGAAGGGGTGTTCCATGCCAAGAGCGAAATCTTCGAAGGGTTAGGCGAGGGCGGCACCGCCATCGTCAATGCCGACAACGAGTTCTGGCCGAAGTGGCGTGAAAAGGGCATCCACTGCGCCTTCTCCCTCGAGGATCAGCGTCAGCCGTTCCACGCCCGCGACATCGTGCTCAACGAGCAGGGTTGTGCCGGGTTCGTGATGGTGACGCCCCAGGGAGAGGTGAATCTGACCCTGGCCATTCCGGGTCGCCACAACGTGGCCAACGCCCTGGCTGCTGCCGCCGGTACCCTGGCCCTGGGCGCATCGCTTGCGTCCGTCAAGGCGGGGCTGGAGCAGATGGCGCCGGTCAAGGGCCGTTTCTGCGTGCAACGCTGGGGTGGCCTCACTCTGGTGGATGACACCTACAACGCCAGCGTGGAGTCCGTGCTGGCGGGTATCGATGCCCTGACCGCCATGAACGGCTACAAGGTGCTGGTATTCGGTGACATGAAAGAGTTGGGTGAGGAGTCCGCCGCGCAGCATGCCCGGGTCGGACACCACGCCCGTGAGCAGGGCCTCGATGCCGTGCTGACCGTAGGGGAACAGAGTCGCCACACCGCAGATGCCGCGGCTGGCCGACATTTCGATAACAAGGCGTCGTTGTTTGAAGTGCTTGCGCAAATGATAAAGACACATCAGGAAATTTCGATTCTGGTCAAGGGCGCCCGTGGCTCCCGCATGGAAGATATCGTCGAGATGGTCAAGGGCCATCAGGAGTCAGCCACATGCTAGTCTGGCTGGCGGAACTGCTCACCCCGCACTTCACCTTCTTCAACGTCTTCTCCTACCTGACGTTTCGCGCCATCCTGTCGATCATCACCGGTCTGGTGGTGGCGCTCTGGATGGGGCCGCGCCTCATCCGTCGCCTGCAGATCATGAAGTTCGGCCAGGTGATCCGCAACGACGGTCCCGAATCCCATCTCAGCAAGAAGGGCACCCCGACCATGGGCGGCCTGATGATCATTGCAGCCATTTTCACTTCTGTGCTGCTCTGGTGCCGCCTCGACAACCCCTATGTCTGGCTGGTGCTGTTCGTGCTGGGGGCCTATGGCGCCATCGGTTTTGCCGATGACTATCTCAAGGTGGTGCGCAAGAACACCGACGGCCTCATCGCCCGCTGGAAGTACTTCTGGCAGTCCGCGGTCGCGCTGGGTGTGGCAGTCTTCCTCTACGCCACGGCCACCCACGATGGTCAGACCCAGCTGGTGGTCCCCTTCCTCAAGGATGTGATGCCCCAGCTCGGCCTGATGTTCATCCTGCTGACCTACTTCGTCATCGTCGGTACTTCCAACGCGGTCAACCTGACCGATGGCCTGGATGGCCTCGCCATCATGCCCACCGTGATGGTGGCGGGGGGCTTCGCCCTGATCGCCTGGGCGACCGGCAACGTCAACTTCGCGAACTACCTGCACATTCCCTACGTGCCCTACACCTCCGAGCTGGTGATCGTCTGTACCGCCATCGTGGGCGCGGGCCTGGGCTTCCTCTGGTTCAACACCTACCCGGCCCAGGTCTTCATGGGGGACGTGGGTTCCCTGGCCCTGGGCGGCGCGCTCGGTACCATCGCGGTGCTGGTGCGCCAGGAGTTCCTGCTGGTGATCATGGGGGGTGTCTTCGTGATGGAGACCGTCTCGGTGATCCTGCAGGTCGGATCCTACAAACTGCGCGGCGTGCGGATCTTCCGCATGGCCCCCATCCATCACCACTATGAGAAGAAGGGCTGGCCGGAGCCGCGCGTCATCGTGCGCTTCTGGATCATCACCCTCATGCTGGTGCTGCTTGGCCTCGCCACCCTGAAGGTGAGGTAAGCCATGGTCATCATCATCGGACTCGGCAAAACCGGACTCTCCTGCGTCGATTACTTCCTCGACCGCGGCGTCACGCCGCTGGTGATGGACACCCGTGCCAACCCGCCGGGCAAGGACGAGCTTCCCCCCGAGGTGGAGCTCATCCACGGGCTGGACGCGGAGCGGCTCAAGCAGGCGCACATGATAGTGGCGAGCCCGGGCATCGCCCTGGCGACTCCGGAGTTGAAGGCCGCCGCCGAGTTCGGGGTGCGCATCGTCGGTGACATCGAACTGTTCGTGCGTGAAACCCAGACGCCCGTCATCGCCATCACCGGTTCCAACGGCAAGAGCACGGTCACCACGCTAGTGGGTGAGATGATCGCCGAGGCGGGGCTCAAGGTCGGTGTGGGGGGCAATATCGGCACCCCGGCGCTGTCGCTCCTCAAGCAGCCCATGGATCTCTGCGTGCTGGAGCTCTCCAGCTTCCAGCTCGAGACCACCTGCAGCCTGCGGGCCGCCGCCTCCGTGGTCCTGAACCTCAGTGAAGATCATATGGATCGCTATGCCGGCATGGCGGATTACCGCGCCGCCAAGATGGAGATCCATCAGCACTCCCAGCACATCCTGATCAATCGCGACGATCCCCAGACCCTGCCCGATGTGGGTCAGGTGTGGCAGAGTTTCGGCCTCGACTGCAACGGCTACGGTCGCTGCGAGCTGGAGGGCCGTCACTGGCTGACCTTGCACGGCGAGCCGCTCCTGGCGGTGGACGAGATGAAGATAGTGGGTGCCCACAACCAGGCCAATGCCCTGGCGGCCATGGCCCTGTGCGATGCGGTGGGCATTCCCCGCGAGGCACAACTTGCCGTGCTGCGCCGCTTTGAAGGCCTGCCTCACCGTGCCCGCTTCGTGCGGGAGGTAAATGGGGTGCGCTGGATCAACGACTCCAAGGCCACCAACGTGGGGGCGACCCTGGCCGCCGTGGCCGGGGTACGTGAAGCGGTCAAGGGCCGCCTGCTGCTGCTGGCCGGTGGCCAGGGCAAGGGGCAGGACTTCGGCCCGGTGCAGGCCCTGCTCGGCAGCCAGATCGATCACATGTACTGCTTTGGTCAGGATGCCGAGGTGCTGCTGGCCCTGGGCGAACAGACCGAGCGGGTTGCCGATCTTGACGCTGCTGTCGCCAAGGCGGCGGCCGACGCCAGGCCCGGAGACTGGGTGCTGCTGGCGCCGGCCTGTGCGAGCCTGGATCAGTTCAAATCCTTTGAAGCGCGCGGCGATCGCTTCACCGAACTGGTGATGGGCTTATGAACGCCCTGCGCGTGGTTGCGGGATTCTTGCAGCGCTGGTTGCTACCGGCGCGCCCCGCCGGTCTTTATGATCGGCAGCTGGTGGTACTGGCCCTCGCCCTGATGGGCGTCGGGCTGGTGATAGTGGCGTCCGCTTCCATTCCTGAGGGGATCGCCATCAACAACGATCCCTTCATGTTCGTGAAGCGCCACGGCATGTTCCTGGTGATGGCGCTGGGTATCTCCTGGTTCGTGTTGCAGGTGCCCATGGCACGCTGGCAGCACTACAACGGCCCCATGTTGTTGCTGGCCATCGTGCTGCTGGTGATGGTGTTGCTGGTGGGCCGCAGCGTCAACGGTTCGGTACGCTGGCTGCCGCTTGGCCCCTTCAACTTGCAGCCGGCCGAGTTCGGCAAGCTGGCGCTGTTCGTCTATCTGGCGGGCTATCTGGTGCGCCGCCAGAGCGAGGTGCGCGAGCGCTTCATCGGTTTCATGAAACCCATGGCGGTGCTGTTCGTGGTGGCCATCCTGCTGCTGGCCCAGCCGGATCTCGGGTCAGTAGTGGTGATGTTCGTCACCTCCCTCGGGATGCTGTTCCTGGCCGGTGCCCGGCTGGTGCAGTTCATCGGTCTCATCCTGGTGGGGGTGAGCGCCGTGGTGACCCTGATCATCGCGGAGCCCTACCGGATGCGGCGGGTGACCTCTTTCCTCGACCCTTGGGCCGATCCCTTTGGCAGCGGCTATCAGCTGACCCAGTCCCTGATGGCCTTTGGTCGGGGGAGCTGGTTTGGCGAGGGGCTCGGCAACTCCATCCAGAAGATGGAGTACCTGCCGGAGGCCCACACCGACTTCGTGTTCGCCATTCTGGGCGAAGAGCTGGGCTACGTGGGGGTGCTTGGCGCACTCTTCCTGATTTTTGCGCTGGCGGTGAAGGCGCTCAAGCTGGGTCACCAGGCGCTGGTGGCCGAGCGGCTCTATGAAGGTTATCTGGCCATCGGCATCGGCATCTGGTTCAGTTTCCAGACTTTCGTCAACGTCGGTGCCGCCAGCGGCATGATGCCTACCAAGGGGCTGACCCTGCCGCTGGTCAGTTATGGCGGCTCCAGTCTCATCATCATGATGGTGGCGGTGAGCATGTTGATTCGTATCGATTTCGAGTTGCGCCAGGCGAGTGCCCAGGCGCGCGTGCGGGAGGTTGCGTGAGCAAGACGTTACTGGTGATGGCGGGTGGTACCGGGGGCCATGTGTTCCCCGGCCTGGCCGTCGCCGATCGCCTCAAGGCCCAGGGCTGGACCATCCACTGGCTCGGCACTGCCGACCGGATGGAGGCGGAGCTGGTGCCTGCCCATGGTTATCCCATCTCCTTCATCGACATCCAGGGGGTGCGTGGCAACGGCATCAAGCGGCTGCTCGCGGCGCCCTACCGTGTCATCAAATCCGTGCTGCAGGCCCGCCAGGTGCTCAAGACCATCCAGCCCGATGTGGTGCTGGGCATGGGGGGCTTTGCCTCCGGCCCGGGTGGCGTGGCCGCCTGGCTGTCGGGCATTCCGCTGCTGCTGCACGAGCAGAATGCCGCCGCCGGCCTGACCAACAAGCTGCTGGCCCGTATCGCCAGGCGGGTACTGATGGCCTTCCCCGGTGCCTTCGCCCCCAATGCCCGCACCGCCGTGGTGGGCAACCCGGTGCGCCCCGAGGTGGTGGCGCTGCCGGATCCCCAACTGCGCAGCAGCAGCGATCCTCTGCGCCTGCTTGTGGTCGGTGGCAGCCTGGGGGCCCGGGTCCTCAACGAGCAGGTGCCTCCTGCGGTTGCAGCCGCCGGTGTGCCCATCGAGGTGCGTCACCAGTGCGGCAAGGGCAATGGGGAGGCCGTGGCTGCCTCCTATGCCGGGCTGGGGGTCGAGGCCGAGGTGAGTGAATTTATCAAGGACATGGCGGATGCCTATGCCTGGGCGGACCTGGTAGTGTGCCGCGCCGGCGCATTGACCGTCTCCGAAGTGGCCGCCGCCGGTGTGGCCGCCATCTTCGTGCCCCTGCCCCATGCGGTGGACGATCACCAGACCCGCAACGCCCTGACCCTGGTCGACGGCGGTGCGGCCGAGTTCCTGCCCCAGTCCGAGCTGACGCCGGCCGCGCTGGCGTCGCGCCTCTCCTGGCTCGCCGGGCGCAGGGAAACCCTGTTGAACATGGCCCAGGCCGCGCGCCGGGTCGCCATCATCGATGCCGCCGAACGGGTTGCCGATGAGTGCAAGCGGCTCGCCACCGGCTGAGCCAAACGAGATGGAAGGCCAAGATGTGCCGCCAAGGCCCCGCTTCTGTCTTCGAACTGATGAATGTCGCCGAATGAAAATGGCCTGTGGCCGCGAATTGAGAAAGAACTATGACCAAGGTTGAACTGGCAAAACTGCGTACCGTTATCCCCGAAATGCGCCGCGTGCGTCGCATCCACTTCATCGGCATCGGTGGCGCCGGTATGGGCGGTATTGCGGAAGTGCTTGCCAATGAAGGGTATCAGGTGACCGGCTCGGATCTGGCCCGCAACGGGGTGACCGAACGCCTGGCCTCTTTGGGCGCACACATTTTTGTCGGTCACAGTGCCGAGCATGTGGACGGTGCCAGCGTGGTGGTGGTTTCCACCGCCATCAAGCAGGACAACCCCGAGCTGCTGGCTGCCCGCGAGCTGCGTATTCCCGTGGTGCGCCGCGCCGAAATGCTGGCGGAACTGATGCGCTTCCGTCACGGTATCGCCATCGCCGGGACCCACGGCAAGACCACCACCACCAGTCTGGTGGCGAGCATCTATGCCGAGGCGGATCGCGACCCCACCTTCGTCATCGGCGGTCTGCTCAACAGCGCCGGCACCAATGCCCGCCTGGGCAGCAGCCGTTATCTGATTGCCGAGGCGGACGAGAGCGACGCCTCCTTCCTGCATCTGCAACCCATGGTTTCCATCGTGACCAACATCGAAGCGGATCACATGGACACCTATGGCGGCGATTTCTCCAGGTTGAAGGCCACCTTCATCGATTTCCTGCACAACCTGCCGTTCTACGGCCTGGCCGTGGTGTGCGTGGATGACCCCGTGATCCGCGGCATGCTGCCGGAGATCGCCCGTCCTACCCTCACCTACGGTCTGAGCGATGATGCCGATGTGCAGGTGCTGGACTTCGTGCAGACCAGCAATCGCAGCCGCTTCCGGGTGCGCCGTGCAGGGGCGGGTGAGCTGGAGGTGACTCTCAACCTGCCCGGTATTCACAACGCCCTCAACGCCGCCGCCGCCATCGCGGTGGCAACCGAAGACGGCATCGGCGACGAGGCCATCATCCGGGCACTTTCCAAGTTTGAAGGGGTAGGGCGCCGCTTCCAGCAATATGGCGAGTTTGAAACCGGCCGTGGCAAGGCCATGCTGGTGGACGATTACGGTCATCACCCGAGCGAAGTGAAGGTGACCATCAACGCCGCTCGCGCCGGCTGGCCCGAGAAGCGGCTGGTGATGGTGTTCCAGCCGCACCGCTACAGCCGGACCCGGGATCTCTACGAAGATTTCGCGGATGTGCTTTCCAAGGTGGACGTGCTGGTGATGCTGGAGGTCTATGCCGCCGGTGAGGAGCCCATTCCCGGTGCCGATGGCCGTGCCTTGTGCCGTTCCATCCGCTCCCGCGGCACCCTGGAGCCCATCTTTGTCGCAACGCCGGATGATGTGCCCGCGGTGCTGGCCGACCTGATTGGCGAGGGGGATCTGGTATTGACCCAGGGGGCGGGTAACGTCGGTGCGCTGGCCCGTCGTCTCGGCGAGATGAAATTGAGCGTGGATAGCATGAAATCCGGTGCCTGAGGGCCCAATGAGTATTTTGACCGCCAAGCCGAGGCCTATATAATGGCGAACCGGTCTGCAAGTGGCCGGCATGGCGCGTTTTACGGGGATCGATCGGGTGGAGGCAAGGGCACAAGGGCGCACCAAGGGGGGCTTCATCGCCGGGGTGGCATTTTTCATCCTGGTCATGTGGGGGCTCTACCAGACTGCGCTGGATGTTAAAGACTGGCTGACGGATGCCAGTCGGTTGCCCATGAGCGAGCTGTTGCTGCAGGGGCAACACGAATATTTGAAGGCCGATGAGTTGCGTGCTGCCGTGCTGGATGGTGCCGAACTTCGCAACTTCTTCGAGCTGGATGTGAACGAATTGCAGGCGCGTCTGAACGCTCTGCCCTGGGTGGCCCAGGTCTCGGTACGAAAGAAGTGGCCGAACAAGATCAAGGTCTATCTCACGGAACAGGATGTGGCGGCTCGCTGGAACGGCAACCGCTTCGTCAACACCAAGGGTGAGGTATTCAGTGCCCCGGACAGGGTGAAGAAGCCCCTGATGCAGTTGTCCGGGCCCGATGATCAGGCCGCCAAGGTGCTGGAAGCCAGCCATCAGTACGAAACGCTGCTGGCGGCCAAGGGATACAAGTTGCTGGGGGTGAATCTGACCCCCCGCCATGCCTGGGAACTGACCCTGGATGGCAACATTCAGCTGTTTGTGGGGCGCTCGGATATCGCGCTTCGTCTGCAGCGGTTTATCGATGCCTTTCCGGTCATCGAGCCCCGTGAGCGGGTTGCTTACGTGGATCTTCGATACGACACCGGGATGGCAGTTGGCTGGAAGAAAAGCGAAGAGAAAGTGAATGACCAACACCGCAGATAGAAATTTGATTGTCGGACTGGATATCGGCACGACCAAGGTGGCGGTACTGGTTGGCGAAGTATTGCCTGATGGCGAACTCAATGTCATCGGCATGGGCAGCCACGCTTCTCGCGGGATGGAGAAGGGCGGGGTCAATGACCTCGACTCCGTGGTCAAGTCCCTGCGCCGCGCGGTGGAAGAGGCCGAGATGATGGCAGACTGCCAGATCAGTTCCGTCTATCTGGGGCTGTCCGGCAAGCACATCGATTGCCGCAACGAGACCGGCATGGTGCCCATCTCCGACGAAGAGGTGACCCAGGAGGATGTGGACAACGTCATCCACACCGCCAAGTCGGTGCGGTTGTCTGACGAGCTCCGGGTGCTGCACGTGCTGCCCCAGGAGTTCGCCATCGACTATCAGGAAGGGATCAAGAACCCGGTCGGCCTCTCCGGCGTGCGGATGGCCGCCAAGGTGCATCTCATCACCTGCCACAACGACATGGCGCGCAACATCGAGAAGTGTGTGGAGAAGGTGGGTCTGCGGGTGGATCAGCTGATCTTCTCCGCCCTGGCCTCCAGCTACGCCGTGTTGACCGAAGACGAGAAGGAGCTGGGTGTCTGCGTGGTGGACATCGGTGGCGGCACCATGGACATGTCGCTCTTTACCGGCGGCGCCCTGCGTCACACCAAGGTGATTCCCTATGCGGGCAGCACGGTGACCAGCGACATCGCCTATGCCTTCGGCACGCCGCCGCTGGATGCGGAGGCGATCAAGGTGCGCTACGGCTGCGCCCTCGGCCGCCTGGTCAGCAAGGAAGACAATATCGAAGTGCCCAGTGTCGGCGGTCGCCCGGCGCGCAGCCTGCAACGGCAGACACTGGCGGAAGTGATTGAACCCCGTTACACCGAGTTGCTCTCCATGGTGAATGACGAGCTGGTGCGGGTGCAGAGCGAATTGAAGGCACAGGGGGTCAAGCATCAGCTGGCCGCCGGTGTGGTCTTGACCGGTGGCGCGGCCCAGATCGAAGGCATTGTGGAGTGCGCAGAGCAGATCTTCCAGAGCCAGGTCCGGGTGGGCGAACCCATGAATATCCGGGGATTGAGTGACTACGTACAGGCACCGGTGTACTCGACTGCGGTCGGGTTGTTGCAGTACGGCCGCACCAACCAATCCACCGGCAGTAACAAGGAATATGCCGCCAAGGCAAGCGTAGGTGGGCTGGTCAAACGGGTCAGCAACTGGTTGCGTGGCGAGTTCTAAAGATTTTGCTGAGTCAGGCAAATAAAGCGGAGAGACAACATGTTTGAATTTATGGATAGCCACACTGACGAAGCCGTCATCAAGGTGATAGGTGTGGGTGGCGGCGGCGGCAACGCAGTCGAGCACATGGTTCGTCAAAACATCGAAGGTGTCGAGTTCATCACCGTGAACACCGACGCCCAGGCACTGCGCAACTCCAGTGCCAATACCACCCTGCAGATCGGCGGTGGCATCACCAAGGGTCTGGGTGCCGGGGCCAACCCGGAAGTGGGTCGTGACGCCGCCATGGAAGACAGGGAAGCGCTGCGCGAGCTGCTGACCGGTTCCGACATGGTGTTCATCGCTGCCGGCATGGGTGGTGGTACTGGTACAGGTGCTGCACCGATCGTGGCCGAAGTGGCCCGCGAGATGGGTATCCTGACCGTTGCCGTCGTGACCAAGCCGTTCTCCTTCGAAGGGAAGAAGCGGATGGGCTTCGCCGCTCACGGTATCGAAGAGCTCTCAAAGAACGTCGACTCCCTGATCACCATCCCCAACGACAAGTTGCTGAAGGTGCTGGGTCGCGGCATCTCCCTGCTGGACGCCTTCAAGGCGGCCAACGACGTGCTGCTGGGTGCAGTGCAGGGCATCGCCGAGCTGATTACCCGTCCGGGTCTGATCAACGTCGACTTCGCGGACGTACGTACCGTGATGCGCGAGATGGGTACAGCCATGATGGGTACCGGCTCCGCCTCCGGTGACGACCGTGCCGAAGAAGCGGCCGAGAAGGCCATCTCCAGCCCGCTGCTGGAAGACGTGGATCTGGCCGGTGCCCGCGGCATCCTGGTCAACATCACTGCTGGCATGGACATGACCATCGAAGAGTTCGAGACCGTGGGTAACGCGGTCAAGGCCTTCGCGTCCGAGAACGCTACCGTGGTGGTGGGTACCGTAATCGACCCGGAAATGCACGACGAACTGCGCGTTACCGTAGTGGCGACCGGTATCGGTGCCGAGCGCAAGCCCGACATCACCCTGGTCAAGAACAACATGGTTCAAGAGCGTCCGGCCCGTCAGCCCCTGATCAGCGAAGCCCTGCAGTCTCGCGTGATGGAAGAGGCCCCGGCCAAGGTGGTGAACGCCGAGCCGCAAGCTCGTCGCGAACCGGATTATCTCGATATTCCTGCGTTCCTGCGCAAGCAGGCAGACTAAGCCTCTGATGGCTCTGGTTTGTTTGTTGCTTAAGAATTGTGCTAAGATGGCCCGGCAACGACCATCTGGTCAGGAATTTGAGCTGTTAAAGCGGATACGCCCATGATTAGACAAAGAACCTTGAAAACGAGTGTCCAGGCCACCGGTGTGGGCCTGCATTCGGGCCGGAAAGTCACAATGACGTTCCGTCCGGCGCCTGTTAACACAGGGATCGTTTACTTGCGTACCGATCTGAATCCTGTGGTCGCGCTGCCAGCCAACGCCGATCAGGTGCGTGATACCGTGCTTTGTACCGCTCTGGTGAACGAAGCCGGTGTTCGCGTGTCGACCATCGAACATCTGTCTGCCGCTCTGGCCGGGATGGGGATCGACAACCTCTATGTCGAGGTTGATGCCCCCGAGATCCCGGTAATGGACGGCAGTGCGCATCCGTTCATCTATCTGCTGCAGGAAGTGGGTATTCGTGAACAGAACGCGCCCAAGCAGTTCGTGCGGATCAAGCAGAGCATCCGGGTAGAAGACGGCGACAAGTGGGCGGAATTCCACCCCTATCGCAACGGCTTCAAGATGGATCTCGAGATCGATTTCCAGCATCCGGTGTTTGAAGGCCGCAACCAGCGTTGCGTGCTGGACTTCTCCGGCAGCTCCTTCGTGAAAGAGATCAGCCGTGCCCGTACCTTCGGCTTCATGCGTGATATCGAGTACCTGCGTTCCCAGAACCTGGCACTGGGCGGCAGCCTGGAAAACGCCGTGGTGCTGGATGACTACCGGGTGCTGAACGAAGATGGTCTGCGCTACGAAGATGAGTTCGTGAAGCACAAGATGCTGGATGCCATCGGCGATCTGTACATGTGCAATCGCAGTATCATCGGTGAATTCCGTGCCTACAAGACGGGCCATGCCCTGAACAACAAGCTGCTGCGTGCCCTGCTGGCCCAGCAGGAGGCCTGGGAACTGGTGACCTTCGAGGGTGAGGGCGACAAAGCGCCCATCGCTTACTACGACAACGGTCTGGTTCTGGCCTGATAGCTGTGCAACAGGACGTCGGTCATCTCTCCGCACCGACGTCCTGTCATTTGTTTATTCCATCCTTTAATACCGATTATCTCCCGGTTTTATTGCCCGTGCAGGCCCTTGGCCTCACCTGACCGAGAAGACAGATTTCTATGAGCATTACCCTGATCCTCCACGGTAAGCAGCGCCGCAGGTTGCACTTACCCAAACAACGTCTGGCCTGGGTCGGCGGTATTCTCTTCACTGTATTGGCCTTGGGGGGCGGCTGGCTCTGGCAGAGCTGGCAGCAGAAAATGGAGGCGCTGGAAGTGGCGCTGACCCTGGCGCAGCAGCAAAAATCCACGCAAGGGGCCGATGAAGCCCGCGAACAGCTTGCCATGCTGGCCGCCCAGGTGGGCACCATGCAGGGACAACTTGGTCGCCTCAACGCCCTCGGCGAGCGCCTGACCGAGAAGGCGGACCTCGATCCCGAGGAGTTCAACTTCAAGGAGCTGCCCCCGATGGGCGGCCCTTCCTACGATGCAGACCTAGAAGTCAGCCTGGGTGAACTGCAAGATTCCATGGAACACCTCAGTCGTCAGCTCAGCAGCCGCGAAGAACAGCTGTCGGTACTTGAATCCTTCATCATGAACCACCATATCACCGATGCGGGATTCATCCCCGGCTCACCGGTCAAGCAGGAGCGTGTCTGGATCTCCTCCGGTTTCGGTGGGCGGGTCGATCCGTTCAACGGTCGCGCCAAGATGCACAAAGGGGTGGATTTCCGCGGCAGGCCCGGCACCCCCATCCTGGCGACAGGCAAGGGGATTGTCAGCTGGGCGGGGCGCCATCCGGAGTTTGGCAACATGGTGGAGATTGACCATGGCAATGGTCTGGTCACCCGCTATGCCCACAATTCCAAGTTACTGGTGGATGTGGGCACCCTGGTCGATGAGGGCCAGAAGATTGCCCTGATGGGGCGAACCGGTCGTGCAACCGGAGTTCATTTGCATTACGAAGTGTTGAAAGATGGTCGTCAGGTCAACCCCGCGCGCTTTCTGAATGCCAGACGGGGTTAGGTTTTTTCTTCAGGTTCCAGTGACGGAACGCTTATATAACCAAAACAGTTGGTACCCATGATTAGCACACTGCTCACCAAGATTATCGGCAGCCGGAACGACAGAACGCTCAAGGCTTTGCGCAAAATTGTAAAACAAATCAATGCGATGGAGCCTCAGTTCGAGGCACTGTCCGATCAGGAACTGCAGGCGAAGACCGCCGAGTACCGTCAGCGTCTGGAGCAGGGCGAAACACTGGAGCAGTTGCTGCCGGAAGCGTTCGCCACCGTCCGTGAAGCCTCCCGCCGTGTGTTCGGCATGCGTCACTTCGACGTCCAGCTGATCGGCGGCATGGTGCTGAACTCCAACCGCATCGCCGAAATGAAGACAGGTGAAGGTAAAACCCTGACGGCCACGCTGCCGGCCTACCTGAACGCCCTGACCGGCCGCGGTGTGCATGTCGTGACGGTGAACGACTATCTGGCCAAGCGTGATGCGGAAGCCAACCGCCCGCTGTTCGCCTTCCTCGGCATGACGGTGGACTGCAACGTGCCCGGCATGGATGCATCCCAGAAGCGCGATGCCTACGCTGCCGACATCACCTACGGTACCAACAACGAATTCGGTTTCGACTACCTGCGCGACAACATGGCATTCTCGCCGGAGCAGCGCGTACAGCGTCCGCTCAACTACGCGCTGGTGGATGAGGTGGACTCGGTGCTCATCGATGAAGCCCGCACCCCGCTCATCATCTCCGGTCCGGCGGAAGACAGCTCCGCCATGTACACCCAGATCAACAAGTTGATCCCGCTGCTGGTCAAGCAGGACAAGGAAGACTCCGAGGAGTACACCGGCGACGGCCACTACACGGTGGACGAGAAGAACCGCCAGGCGCTGCTGACCGAAAACGGCCAGATCTTCGTGGAAGAGCTGCTCAAGAAAGAGGGACTGCTGGCCGAGGATGACTCCCTGTTCTCCGCCACCAACATCAGCCTGCTGCATCACGTCAATGCCGGCCTGCGCGCGCACACCCTGTTCGAGCGCAACGTCGACTACATCGTCCAGAAGGACGAGATCGTCATCGTCGACGAGCACACCGGCCGCACCATGCCGGGTCGTCGCTGGTCAGACGGTCTGCACCAGGCGGTCGAGGCGAAGGAAGGGGTCAAGATCCAGAACGAGAACCAGACCCTGGCCTCCATCACCTTCCAGAACTACTTCCGTCTGTACGACAAGCTGGCGGGCATGACCGGTACTGCGGATACCGAAGCCTTTGAATTCCAGCAGATCTATGGCCTGGATACCGTGGTCATCCCGACCAACAAGCCGATGGTGCGCAAGGATATGGGCGATCTCGTCTACCTGACCGCCCAGGAGAAATACGCGGCCATCGTGCAGGACATCCGCGAGTGCGTGAAACGCGGCCAGCCCGTGCTGGTCGGTACCGTCTCCATCGAGAACTCCGAGCTGCTCTCCGGCATCCTGACCAAGGAAAATATCCCGCACAAGGTACTGAACGCCAAGTTCCATGCCATGGAAGCGGAGATCGTCGCCCAGGCCGGCCAGACCGGCGCCGTCACCATCGCCACCAACATGGCCGGTCGTGGTACCGACATCGTGCTGGGCGGCAACTGGCAGGCGGAGATCGCCCAGCTGGAAAACCCGTCAAGCGAGCAGATTGCCGAGCTGAAAGCGGCCTGGCAGGTGCGTCATGACGAAGTACTGGCTGCCGGTGGCCTGCACATCATCGGTACCGAGCGTCACGAATCCCGCCGTATCGACAACCAGCTGCGCGGCCGTTCCGGTCGTCAGGGTGATCCGGGTTCCTCCCGCTTCTACCTCTCCATGGAAGATACCCTGATGCGGATCTTCGCCTCCGACCGCGTGACCGGCATGATGAAGAAGCTGGGCATGGAAGAGGGCGAGGCCATCGAGCATCCCTGGGTGACCAAGGCCATCGAGAATGCCCAGCGCAAGGTGGAAGGTCGCAACTTCGACATCCGTAAAAACCTGCTCGAGTTTGACGACGTGGCCAACGATCAGCGCAAGGTGGTCTACGAGCAGCGCAACGAACTGCTGGACACCAACGACATCTCCGAGACCATTCACGTCATCCGTGACGACGTCTACGGCGCCATCATCGACGAGTACATCCCGCCTCAGTCCCTGGAAGAGATGTGGGACGTGCCGGGTCTGGAAGCGCGTCTGAAGTCCGATTTCGCCCTGGATCTGCCGTTGCAGCAGTGGCTGGCGGAAGACGACAAGCTGTATGAAGAGAAGCTGCGTGAACGCATCCTGGATGAAGCCACCAAGCTCTATGCCCACAAGGAAGAGCTGGTCGGCAAGGAGGTGCTGCGCAACTTCGAGAAGGCGGTGATGCTGCAAACGCTGGATGGTCTGTGGAAGGAGCACCTGGCGGCCATGGATCACCTGCGTCAGGGCATCCATCTGCGCGGCTACGCCCAGAAGAACCCCAAACAGGAGTACAAGCGCGAATCCTTCGATCTGTTTACCCAGATGCTGGAGACCCTCAAGCGCGACGTGGTCAGCATCCTGAGCCGGGTACAGGTGCAGGAGCGGGATGTGGAGGCGATGGAAGAGCAGCAGCGCCAGCAGGCCGAAGCCGCTCCCCGTACCTACACCCATGCCACGGCCGAAAACCAGCTGGCTGACGAGGATACGGGTGGGGCCGAGGGCCATACCACCTTCGTGCGCGACGAGCAGAAGATCGGGCGCAACGATCCCTGCCCCTGTGGTTCGGGTAAAAAATACAAGCACTGTCACGGTCAGCTGACCTGACACCCTGCCATGATGAATACACCGCCTCCGGGCGGTGTATTCATTTTCGGACCAAGGAGGGGACGATGAGCAGATTGCCGGCGGGATGGGATGGGGAGGCACATGGGCACTGGCTGCAGGAGAGACGCCAGGAGGCGATCCGTTGTGTGCTGAGCAGGCTGAACGCAGAGACGAACAAATCCGTTCCCCTGCAACTGCAGTTTGCCTATTACCTATTTTTGTCCGGCGATCCCGCCTCGGCGGCACAGGTGCTGACGCTGGCGTACCGGTCCGCGCCCGATAACACTGAGGTGCTGCGCAATCTCTGTGTCTGCCTCTCGCGCTCCGATCAGCATGAGCGGGCCGTGACGCACCTGGCCGAACTGGTGCGGCGCGAGCCGGATGATTATCTGGTCCATGACGGGCTTTGCACTTCCCTTGCCAAGCTAGGACGCCATGAAGAAGCGGCACAAGCGGGAACCCGTGCCCTGACTCTCAAGGATGAGGCCGTCTCGCAGCCCGTCGCGGGGTGGGTGCTGCCGGCAGAGGGGCCGGATGTCTGGCTCGCGGAGCAGGGGGACAAGCAGGCAGTCATCGCCTTCTCCTTGTGGGGAGCACAGCCCCGCTATTTGCGGGGAGCGCTCGACAATGTGCTGGCCGCAGCTTACCTCTATCCGGGCTGGCGGGTGCGCTTCTATGTGGATGGCAGTGTCCCTCAGGGGTTTCTGGCCTGCCTGCAGGAACATGGCGCCGAGATAAAGGTGCAGCCCGATGGTCAATCCCAGCGTCAGCGCCTCTGCTGGCGCTTCCAGGTCGCCAATGATCCCGGAGTGGGGCGCTTCCTTGTGCGCGATGCGGACTCCGTGCTGAATCTGCGGGAGCGGCTGGCGGTCGATGACTGGCTTGCATCGGGGCGCTGGTTCCATATCATGCGTGACTGGTGGAGCCACACCGATCTGGTGCTGGCCGGCATGTGGGGCGGTGTGGCCGGAGTGCTGCCTCCCCTTGCGCCGCTGATGGCGAGCTATCAGCCCAGTACCATGGAAACACCGAACATCGACCAGTGGTTCTTGCGAGACTGTTTATGGCGCTATCTGCGCCAGAGCGCGCGGGTACACGATCGTTGTTTCACTCCGCCCGGTGCGGTGCCCTGGCCGCAGGTTGCGCCGCCGGGCAATGAGCATGTCGGGCAGGATCTCTTCAGGGCCCGGGGGGATCAGCAGGCCATTCGGCTTGCCCCCTGGATCGCCCGTTTGCCGTGTTTACGCTGAGGACAATGATGGAACAGAAGAAACGGATCTGGGTGGCGGTGGGCGTCATCGAGAACGAACGGGGCGATATCTTCATCGCCAAACGCTCAGCCGATCGCCATCAGGGGGATCGCTGGGAGTTTCCCGGTGGCAAGGTGGAGTCGGGGGAGGATCTGCTCACCGCGCTGGACAGGGAATTGTGGGAAGAGATCGGGATCCGGGTGCAGGATTGTGCCCCCTTCATGGAGCTGCACCACGACTACCCCGACAAGCAGGTCTTGCTGGATATCTGGAAGGTGACCCGCTTCCACGGCGAGCCCTTTGGCAAGGAGGGACAGGAGTGCCGCTGGGTACCACTGGCCTCGCTGCACGAATACCACTTCCCGGATGCCAACGGCCCCATCGTCGCGCGGTTGCAGGCCTCGCTTGCCTGAAAGGGAATCGATACCAACGAAAAAGGGCCTGAGGGCCCTTTTTTGATCGTGAAGTGTTTATTGCCAGGGATCGCCCTGTTCCGGATCGGGCAGCAGATCCGGGTTGATCTCGCCCGGGATACGCTTCTGTTCATCCGCCCACTCGCCGAGGTCGATCAGCTGGCAGCGCTTGCTGCAGAAGGGGCGAAACGGGCTCTGCGGACCCCATTCGATCTCGCTCTGACAGGTCGGACACTTTACCTTGGTCACCATGGGGCGCTCCTCAACAACAGGCGAGCTGGAAGGAGACGTCGCCTATCTGCTGTTCCGTCGTCGGCAGGAAGCGCAGGGCGAAGCGGTTCTTGTGGCCGCTCAGGGTCGGATAGCAAGGCTGGGTGCCCGCCAGACGGATGCGGATCAGTTCAGCCCCTTCGGCGGTATCCTGGAAGAAGCCGTTGGTGGCCACCTGGTCGCTGAAGTTGCCCGACTCGCGCCACAGGCGCAGCAACAGGGAGATGGCGTTCATCAGCAGGGTGATGTCACTCAGCCATTGCTGCATCTGCTGGTGGCGGGTGACGGCCGGGGTCGCCAGCCAGTGGTGCAGCTGCGGCACATCGAAGGCGCACAGACCACCCGGAATGGAGAAGCGCTGACGAATGGAGCCGAGCAGGCGATCCTCTTTCAGACGGGCGCCGGGGCGCGGGGAGTTCAGCAGGTTGCGGGAGAGCTGGGTACTCTCCTGCTGCATCCGCTGGATCTGCTCGAGATCGACGTCAGGCAGACTGGCCCAGTGGCTCAGGCGTTGGCCGAGGCGCTCCAGATCCTTGATGAGATCGGCACGCAGGTCACCACGCTCCAGCAACTCCTGCAAATCGAACAACCCCTTGAAGAAGGCGATATGTGCCCAGGACTGGTCACTCTCCAGATTGTCGCGGATCTGGGAAAACAGGGACTCCAGACGAAGATAGGTCCGGCTTTTTTCATTGAGGGGGAAATCGTAAATCATGCCTAATCCTGGCCAGCCATAAACCGGCCTAGTGTACTCACAGTTGGTGGGCTTGTTGAGAGGCAAATGCCAGATATGTCTGGTGCAGGGCGAAAATTCGCTGCCCGATGGTCTCACTCGTGCCACTCTGGTTGTCCAGGACGTCGTCGGCCATCGCCAGGCGCTCGCTGCGGCTCGCCTGGGACGCCAGTATCGCCTGGGCCTGTTCCCGACTGACGCCATCGCGGCGGCAGGTACGCTCGATTTGTGTCGCTTCGTCCACATCGATCACCAGCACCCGATCGGCGAGGGAAGTGAGCCTGTTTTCCACCAGCAAGGGGACGACCAGCAGGCAGTAGGGGGAGCGGGTTGCCGCACACTGGCGCAGCATCTCGCTGCGGATGAGGGGATGGAGCAGGGCATTGAGCCACTCCTTGGCCTGTGAGTCGGTGAAGATCCGCTCTCGCAGCCGGCGGCGATCGAGCTGGCCATCGGGGGTCACGACATCCGGGCCAAAACGGGCGGCGATGGCAGCCAGAGCAGGGGTGCCGGGCTCCACCACCTCACGGGCGATGATGTCCGCATCCACCACCTCGATGCCCAGCTCGGCAAAGCGGTTGGCAACCGTGGTCTTGCCGCTGCCGATTCCCCCTGTGATTGCGACTACATACATGGGTCAGAGATCCTTTTGCTAGAGCACGACATCAAGATACCAGCGGGTGATGCTATCGCCCCACAGCAGCGTTATCCAGCCCGCGATGGCGAGATAGGGGCCAAAGGGAATGGGTTTGCCCTGGTGGTGGTTGCGCAGCAGGATGAGACCGATGCCGATGATGGCGCCCGCCAGCGAAGAGAGCAGCAGCACGATGGGCAATGCTTGCCATCCCAGCCAGGCGCCCAGCGCCGCCAGCAGTTTGAAGTCGCCATAGCCCATCCCTTCCTTGCCGGTCAGCAGCTTGAAGGCCCAGTAGAGGCTCCAGAGCACCAGATAGCCCGCCATGGTACCGATCACCGCATCGGCCAGGGGCACGAAACCGCCCGCCAGATTGAACAGCAGGCCACCCCAGAGCAGGGGCAGGGTGAGCTGATCCGGCAAGAGCATCTTGTCCAGGTCGATGAAGGTCAGTGCGACCAATGTCCAGGTGAGCAACAGAGCGGCAAGGGTGCCCCAGCCGGGGGCAAGCGCGGCTGCTACCGGGACCGACAGCAGGGCGGTGAGCAGCTCAACCAGGGGATAGCGAGCCGAAATGGGGGCGTGGCAGTTGCGGCAGCGCCCCCTGAGCCATAGCCAGCTCAGCAGGGGAATGTTCTCCAACGCCCCTATGGGGTGGTCGCAGTGGGGGCAGCGGGAGCGAGGCACCATGAGGTTGTATCGTCCGGTTGCAGGAGGAGTCTCTTCACCGTCACCGAAATAGTCGCTGTATTCGGCATGCCAGGCCCGCTCCATCATGATGGGCAGGCGATGGATCACCACGTTCAGGAAGCTGCCCACCATCAGGGAGAAAAGGAAAATCAAGGAGAGATAGAGCCAGGGCAAGCCCTGGGCCAGTTCGATCAAAGGCACCATAGATCAATCGCTTGTGTCGGGAACGGGGATGACAGATGGCCGGGGGAAATGCACCGCCCGGCCCTCTGTCGAGGGGGTCAGTGTATCACAGAGCCCAGCTTGAAAATGGGAAGGTACATGGCCACGACCATGCCGCCGACCAGCACCCCGAGCACCACCATGATGATGGGTTCGAGCAGGCTGGTGAGGCCGTCGACCATGTCGTCCACTTCCTGTTCGAAAATGGCGGCGACCTTGGAGAGCATGTCGTCGATGGCGCCGGACTCCTCACCGATCATCACCATCTGGGTCACCATGTCGGGGAAAAGATCCACGGTGCGCATGGCGACGTTGATCTGCATGCCGGCCACCACCTCGTTGCGAATGGCCATGGTCGCAGTGCGATAGACATAGTTGCCCGATGCTCCGGCCGCTGAGACCAGGGCATCTACCAGTGGGATACCGGCGGAGAAGGTGGTGGAGAGGGTGCGTGCAAAACGGGCCATGGCCGCCTTGTGCAGTATGTTGCCCACCACGGGAATGGTGAGGATGAACTTGTCCGTGTTGTCCCTGACCTTCTGGGATTTTCGCCAGGCCCGCACATAGAGGAAGACGGCGAGAGCAGCGCCGCCAAAGATGGCGTACCACCACTCCTGCATAAAGCGGGAGATGGCGATGACGAACCGGGTGAAGGCGGGCAGCTCGGCACCGAAGCTCTTGAAGATATCCTCGAACTGGGGAATGACGAAGAGCAGCAGGATGGAGGTGACGACGATGGCCACCAGAATGACCATGGACGGATAGAACATGGCCTTCTTGATCTTGGATTTGAGGGCTTCGTTCTTCTCGCGGTAGATGGCGATACGGTCGTAGATGGTCTCCAGGGCACCGGATTGCTCCCCGGCCTCGACCAGGTCGCAATAGAGGTCGTCGAAGTGGCGAGGATGGCGGCGCAACGCCTCCGAGAGCGGGGTACCTGTTTCCACATCGGCGGCGATCTGGCCGATGAGCTCGCGCACAGCCGCTTTCTCGTGGCCGCGAGCAATGATCTGAAGACTCTGCACCAGAGGCACGCCGGCGGAGAGCATGGTAGTGATCTGGCGGGAGATGACGGCGATGTCCATCGGCTTGATCTTGGCGCCGCCCTTGGAGAAGAGCCCCTGGCTCTGCTTGCTGACCCTGGTGACGTTGACGCCCTGCTTGCGCAGCTCGGCCTTGACGGTGGTGATGCTGTCGGCTTGCAGCTCGCCGGAGACCTTCTGTCCCTTGCGGTTGACGCCGTGCCAGCGGTAGGAGAAGACTTTTTTCGGTGCGTTGCGTTTTTGAGCTAATGTGGCCATCACTGCATCCTGCAATTGGGCGACGTTGGCCGGATGCTGCTGCCTGTCCGGCTCATCTTGGCTTGAAGAAGGTCATCGGGGTGATGGCAGCGGCTTCACCCGGCGAGATGACTCGGGTACTGCGAACTCAGTTGGTGGTGATCCTGTTGATTTCGGCCAGACTGGTGACGCCAAGACGCGCTTTCTCGAGGCCGGATGTGCGCAGGGTGCGCATCCCTTCTTTTTGGGCTATGGCGGCAATCTGCAGCGAGTTCGCCCCCTGCATGATGAGTTTGGCGATGTTGTCGGACATCAGCATGATCTCATAGATGCCGACCCGGCCTCTGTAGCCTCCCGAGCACTCCTTGCATCCCACGGGCTTGAACAGCCGCAACCCGGCGGCCAGTTGCTGCTGGGTGAAGCCCAGCTCCAGCAACTCGGCTTCCGGCACCACTTCCGGCGCCTTGCAGTGATCGCAGAGTTTGCGGGCAAGGCGCTGGGCCATGATGAGGGTGACCGAAGAGGCGATGTTGAAGGCCGGCACCCCCATGTTCATCATCCGGGTAAGCGTTTCTGCCGCCGAGTTGGTGTGCAGGGTGGAGAGCACCAGGTGACCGGTCTGGGCGGCCTTGATGGCGATCTCGGCGGTTTCCAGATCCCGTATCTCCCCTACCATGACGATGTCGGGATCCTGGCGCAGGAAAGAGCGCAGGGCGCTGGCGAAGGTGAGCCCCGCCTTGGGATTGATCTGCACCTGGTTGACGCCGGGCAGGTTTATCTCAACCGGATCTTCGGCGGTGGAGATATTGACCTCGCTGGTGTTGAGGATGTTGAGGCCGGTATAGAGTGAGACCGTCTTGCCTGACCCCGTCGGGCCGGTCACCAGGATCATACCCTGAGGTTTGGAGAGGGCGTGAAGGTATTGCGTCTTCTGCCGGTCGTCAAAGCCGAGCTGATCGATATTGAGCCGGGCGGCCGAGGAGTCCAGCAACCGGATCACGATCTTTTCGCCCCACATGGTGGGCAGGGTGTTGACACGCATGTCCATGGATCTGTTGCGTGAGATCTTGAGCTTGATCCGGCCATCCTGGGGCAGGCGCCGTTCGGCAATGTCGAGCCGTGCCATCACCTTGAGGCGAGCCGCGAAGCGGTTGGCCAGGTTGACCGGCGGCGTGGCGACTTCGTGCAGTATGCCGTCTACCCGAAAGCGGATCCGGTACTTGGTCTCGTAGGGTTCGAAATGCAGGTCGGAGGCCCCGCGCTTGATGGCATCCATCATGATCTTGTGGATGTATTTGACGATGGGGGCATCATCGTCCGCGGTGTTGACGCTCTCGTCGAGGCGGGAACTCTCGTCGGAGACCTCGAGTTCGGAGATCTCGGCCTCGTCGATATGATCCATGCCCAGGGTATCCTGCTCGCTCTCCATCAGCTTGCCGATGGCGGCGGTCAGCTTGCTCTCTTCGACCAGCAGGGCTTCCGTATGCAGGCCGAAGCTGAAGCCAAAATCCTCCAGAGCCGACACATTGGTCGGATCGGACATGGCGATATAGAGGGTGTGCCCCTGGGTGTAGATGGGCAGGACATGGTGCTTTTCAATCAGCTTTTGATTGAGGTATTTCTGCGGGATCTCGGCGAGATCGAAGGCCGCCAGATCCAGCAGAGGTACCCCATATTCCAGCTCGCAGAAATCGGCGAGGGCTTTGCTGTCGAGGATGTCGTTTTCAATCAGGAAGGTGACAAAGGGCTTGCGCTGCGCCTTGGCCTGGCTCAGATAGCGCTGTGAGTCCGGCTCACTGAGGAGGGAAGAAGCGGCCAGGCTGGTGGCCAGGCCGCTATTGAGGCTAGAGGTCATTAAATACAGCTCGCGCCGGAAACCTGACCCCATGTAATTTTGCCTGAACCTTGAACTGTACCCTCAAGCGTACAAGTCACATCGCTAACATCTGAAGCACCCACCCCAGTTATCGTGGCATCTGCGCCACTTGTTGTACCGGCTGATCCACTGACGCTTGCAACAAAGGTAGAGGACGAGCCTGTTGCATCACAGGTTGCGGTACTTCCAGAAGCAACACCTGTAGTCTGGACACAAATTTCAAGATCTGTTTTTACTTGTCCCATGGCTGCTGTTATTTCAGTAGCTTTAGCCTTTTTCGTGTAACTCTGATACGCCGGCAAGGCGATGGCGGCGAGGATGGCGACGATCGCAACGACGATCATCAATTCGATTAGCGTAAACCCTGACTGTCTTTTCATGTGAAATATCCTTTTTTCCATGTTTCCTGATAAGCACCGGTGGAATGCTATCCACGCTGGTATCTTATCCGAGCGCTTCGGGTTGGCAACAGAGGCGGGGAGCTTGTTAGCCACTTTTATGTCATTTAGTGAAATGTGTAGAAAAATCAAAGATTAAATGGCTTCCATTGGCACTTGTCATGAGGCGGGAGGGCCCATCTTCACACTCCTTATGTCGTGGGATCCTGCATAAAGAAAAGGCGCCGATGGCGCCTTTTGCAAGTTTCGAGCCCTGTAATATTTTTGGGCACGAGCAATGGATGGGGCTTGCTCAAGCCTCGACAAAGCGCATGGAGAGATCCAGTGCCCGCACATGCTTGGTCAGCGCTCCCACCGAGATGAAGTCGATCCCGGTCGCGGCGTATCCGGCAAGGGTATCGAGGGTGACGTTGCCGGAGACTTCCAGCTTGGCTCTGCCCTGATTGAGGCGAACGGCTTCCTGCATCATGGGGATGTCGAAGTTGTCCAGCATCACGATGTCGGCCCGTGCGGCCAGGGCCTGCTCCAGCTCGGCCAGGGATTCGACCTCGACTTCCACCGGTTTGTCCGGATTGAGACGGCGCGCTTCGCTGATTGCTTCAGCGATGCCGCCGCAGGCGAGAATGTGGTTCTCCTTGATGAGGTAGGCATCAAACAGACCGATGCGGTGGTTTTTGCCGCCGCCGCAGGTGACCGCATACTTCTGGGCGCTACGCAGGCCGGGCAGGGTCTTGCGGGTATCGAGCAGGCGGCAGTCAGTACCTTCCAGCTCGGCTACATAACGGGCGGTCAGGGTGGCGACCCCGGAAAGGGTCTGCACGAAGTTCAGCGCATTGCGCTCGCCGGTCAGCAGCACGCGGGCGGGGCCATGGAGGCGGAACAGCTCCTGATTGGGGGCAAGGCGTTCACCATCTTGCACTTTCCACTCGACCTTCACTTCGCCACCGAGCTGGGCAAACACCTCGTCGACCCAGGGCTGGCCGCAGAAGACGCCCGCCTCGCGGGTGATGACTCGCGCGGTCGAGATGCGATCGGCCGGGATCAGCTGGGCCGTGATGTCGGCGCTGGCATCCGGTTGATCCAGCGCGGTGAGGGCATCGCCCAAGTCTTCGAGAAGTGCGGCGCGCACGGCGCGGCGGATGTCCTGTTGTAACATGCCTTATTCCTGCAAGGGTCTGAGAAGCAATTGCCTGTCTTTCTGGCGCAATTCCAGCCTGCCCAGAGCATTCATGCCCACCAGGATCTCCTCCCCGTCGGCAGCCGGATTGATAAAGACGGACAAATCGTACAGGGTCAGCGGACCCATCGCCAGACTTTCGATCCGGCTGGTTTCGACCTGGATCTCTCCGGCTGCCGTGTTGACCCGGCTGCGGCCCGTGGCGACGAGGCCGAGCCGGGCGGCCACCTGGCTCGGTATGGTCACCCGGGTTGCTCCTGTGTCCAGCAGCAGTTGCACCGGCTGGTCGTTGATGGCACCCTCCAGACGATAATGGCCGCTGGCATCGGCCCTGAGCAGCAGATCGCCGCTAGCGGTCACCGACGGTTGTTCACGACCATGAAAGTAGAGGGTCAGCAGACCCAGCAGCGAGAGCCAGGCGAGCAGCCAGAGACGGCGTGCCATCGGGTGCATAGTGTGTCCCATATCGCGCGAGTGAATGGCTCAGCCTAACATAGCGTTATCCATGAATTCAGAGACTTGTTCCCAGTTTTCCCATCCCGCCAGAGGCACATCGCTTCCATTTGTGAGTCGAGCAGACGATGACACAACCCACAACCCTGTTTTCCATCGATCGAGAAGGATGGTGCGAGCAGGCCCGCAAGGTGCCTTCCCCCCATCACAATGAGAGGCTCAGCCCGGAGGATGTCTCCTTGTTGGTGATACACGGCATCAGTCTGCCCCCCGGGCAGTTTGGTGGCCCCTTTATCGACGATCTGTTTCTGGGGCGCCTCGATCCTGGTGCTCACCCCTATTTCGCCGGTATTCATCAACTGAGGGTCTCGGCCCACTGCCTGATCCGCCGTGATGGGGAACTGGTTCAGTACGTGCCTTTTGGCGCCAGGGCATGGCATGCGGGAGTCTCGAGCTGGGAGGGGAGGGAGGCGTGCAACGATTTTTCCATCGGGATCGAACTGGAAGGGACCGACGAGCTTCCCTACAGCGACAAGCAATACGAGGTGCTGTCGGACCTCAGCCGGGCGATTGTTCACCGTTATCCCGCCATCACGGCGGACCGTATTGTCGGCCACTGCGACATCGCGCCGGGCCGCAAGACGGATCCGGGTGACAGTTTCGAATGGCCTCGCTATCGGGAAAATCTTCACTTTGAGTGAAAAATCTAAAAATTATTTTGTGTTTTTAGAATCAATGGCTTGCCTTGTCTGGCAAGCCATTTTTCATGCTGTTGAACAAATGTTATCGGTGAGCAAGCTCACAAATATTGGTCAGACCATTTTCTATGAGCTATATCATGATTCCGCGTTTTTACCCCCAAAGTGGCAGCCTAGCTTCTTGATTCAGATCATCTTTTGGGTGGACTTTTTTCAAGCCCTCTGCTAATTTTCGCCCCAACCATAAAATTGGTAATACCAATTTAACAAAGTAGCCTCATGCCCTATATCAAGATAACTCAGCCCAAGCTGGCCGACGCCATTGTCGCCGAGCTGGAAAGCATGATTCTGGAAGGCAGCCTGCAGCCGGGCCAGAAGTTGCCGCCCGAGCGGGAACTCGCCATCCAGTTTCAGGTGTCGCGCCCTTCCTTGCGCGAAGCCATCCAGCGCCTGGAAGCGAGAGGACTCTTGTATCGTCGTCAGGGCGGTGGCACTTACGTACAAAATGCCCTGAGCAAGGGGATCGCCGACCCCCTGTTCGAACTGCTCAGCACTCACCCGGAAGCCCAGTACGACCTGCTGGAGTTTCGTCACGCGCTGGAAGGCATCTGTGCCTACTATGCGGCGCTGCGGGGCACCGAGGCTGATTTCGAACGGATTCGCCTGGCGCAAGCCGCCATCGAAGAAGCCGGTCAGCAAGGGTCGCTGGTGGTCGAATCGGCCGCCGTGACCCAGTTCTATCTGGCCGTGGCCGAGGCCTCCCACAACGTGGTGCTGCTGCACCTGTTGCGGGCCATGGGCCCCATGCTCGAGCAGAACATTTTACGCAATAACGAAATTTTGAATCGCCGTCCGGGAGTGGTCGCCAAGATCCGTCGCCATCGTGCGAGCCTGATCGAGGCTATCCTGTCGGGGGCTCCGGAGCGGGCCAGGGCTGCTTGTCATGAGCACCTGGCCTTTATCGAGGACACCTTGTTGGATATGCAGAGGGAAGACAGCCGGATCCAGCGATCCATGCGTCGGATCCGTCAGCAGGAAAACTAATCCCACAAGGCTTTCTTAATTGTCGAATGCTTGCGCCCTTCGCCGTGCAATGCCGTGCAATCACAACAACATAGGAACCAGCCATGTCTGATATCCTGAAGAACGATGTGGACCCGATAGAAACGCTGGAGTGGCTTGCCTCTCTGGAATCCCTGCTGCGTGAAGAGGGTCCGCAACGCGCTCAGTTCATCCTTGAACAGTTGGCCGAGAAAGCCCGCGCAAGCGGTGTGGACGTGGCTGCCAAGGCAAACCGCGACTACATCAACACCATTCCGTCCAGCGACGAGCCGGCTTACCCGGGCGACCTGGAAATGGAACGCCGCATTCGCGCCATCATCCGCTGGAACGCCATGATGATCGTGCTGCGCGCCTCCAAGAAAGACCTGGACCTGGGTGGTCACATGTCTTCCTTCGCTTCTTCCGCGACCATCTATGAAGTCTGCTACAACCACTTCTTCCGTGCCCGCAACGAGAAGGACGGTGGCGATCTGGTCTACTTCCAGGGTCACATCTCCCCGGGCATCTACGCCCGTGCATTCGCCGAAGGTCGCCTGACCGAAGAGCAGCTGGACAACTTCCGTCAGGAAGTGGATGGCAAGGGTATCCCTTCCTACCCGCACCCGAAACTGATGCCGGAATTCTGGCAGTTCCCGACCGTTTCCATGGGTCTGGGCCCCATCGCCGCCATCTATCAGGCGCGTTTCCTGAAGTACCTGACCGACCGTGGCATCAAGGATTGCTCCGAGCAGACCGTTTACGCCTTCCTGGGTGACGGCGAGATGGACGAGCCGGAAGCCAAGGGTGCCCTGACCGTTGCCGTGCGTGAAAAGCTCGACAACCTGGTGTTCGTGGTCAACTGCAACCTGCAGCGTCTGGATGGTCCGGTTGTCGGCAACGGCAAGGTCATCAACGAGCTGGAAGGTCTGTTCGCCGGCGCTGGCTGGGACGTGACCAAGGTCATCTGGGGTCGCAAGTGGGATGAGCTGCTGAAGAAAGACACTTCCGGCAAGCTGATCCAGCTGATGAACGAGACCGTGGACGGTGACTACCAGACCATGAAGTCCCGTGACGGTGCCTACGTGCGCGAGCACTTCTTCAACCGTTACCCGGAAACCGCTGCGCTGGTCAAAGACATGACCGACGAGGAGATCTTCGCCCTGAACCGCGGTGGTCACGACCCCCGCAAACTGTTCGCCGCCTTCTCCAAGGCTGCACAGACCAAGGGCAAGCCGACCGTGATCCTGGCCAAGACCATCAAGGGCTATGGCATGGGCGAAGCGGCCGAAGGCAAGAACATCGCTCACCAGGTCAAGAAGATGGATCTGGGCTCCGTGCGTCACCTGCGCGATCGTTTCAACCTGCCGGTCACCGACGAGCAGCTGGAAAACCTGCCGTACCTGAAGATCGAAGAGGGTACCGAAGAGCACAAGTACCTGCACGCCCGCCGTGCCGCACTGAAGGGCTATGTACCGACCCGTCTGCGCGAGAGCACCACCAAGCTGGAAATCCCGGCGCTGGATGCCTTCGGTCCGCTGCTGGGTGAACAGGCGCGCGAAATCTCCACCACCATGGCGTTCGTGCGTTCCCTGAACGTGATGCTGAAAGACAAGTCCATCGGCAAGCGCATCGTCCCGATCCTGGCTGACGAAGCCCGTACCTTCGGTATGGAAGGCCTGTTCCGCCAGATCGGTATCTACAGCCCGCACGGTCAGCAGTACACCCCGCAAGACCGCGACATCGTCTCCTACTACAAGGAAGACAAGCAGGGTCAGGTTCTGCAAGACGGTATCAACGAGCTGGGCGCCATGTCCTCCTGGCTGGCTGCTGCGACCTCTTACAGCACCAACGACTGCCCGATGATCCCGTTCTACATCTACTACTCCATGTTCGGCTTCCAGCGGATCGGCGACATGGCGTGGGCAGCCGGTGACCAGCAAGCCCGTGGCTTCCTGCTGGGCGCGACCTCCGGTCGTACCACTCTTAACGGAGAGGGCTTGCAGCACGAAGATGGTCACAGCCACATCCTGGCCAACACCATCCCGAACTGCATCTCCTACGACCCGTCCTACGCCTATGAAGTGGCGGTGATCGTACAGGACGGCCTGCGCCGCATGTACGGTGAGAACCCGGAGAACGTGTTCTACTACATCACTACCCTGAACGAGAACTATGCCATGCCGGCCATGCCGGAAGGTGCCGAGGAAGGCATCCGCAAGGGGATCTACAAGCTGGAAACCGTGGCCGGCACCAAGGCCAAGGTACAGCTGCTGGGTTGTGGTTCCATCCTGGGTCACGTGCGCACTGCCGCCCAGATCCTGGCCAGCGAGTACGGCGTGGGTTCCGACGTGTTCAGCGTCACCTCCTTCAACGAACTGGCTCGTGACGGTCAGGACGCGGATCGCTGGAACATGCTGCACCCGACCGCCGAAGCGCGTGTGCCCTACATCGCTCAGGTACTGGGTTCCGAAGCCACCATCGCCGCGACCGACTACATGAAGTCCTTCGCCGATCAGGTGCGTGCCTTCGTTCCGACCGAGAACTACCGTGTACTGGGTACCGATGGTTACGGCCGCTCCGACAGCCGTGCCAACCTGCGTCGTCACTTCGAAGTGAACGAGTTCTACGTAGTGGTTGCAGCCCTGACCGAACTGGCCAAGCGCGGCGAGGTAGACAAGCAGGTTGTGGCCGAGGCCATCGCCAAGTACGGCATCGATGCCGACAAGGTCAACCCGCTGTACGCGTAAGAGGATTGAGTGTCGCGCCGGGTATCCGGCGCGACCTTGCCTGGGTTTAAACGGATAACGCGGGATGCGCGTGGTGATGCTCAGGCTGCCACGCGGATGCACGCAAGAGGATAAAGCGCAATGTCCAAACAGATTATGGTGCCGGATATCGGTGCCGATGAAGTTGAAGTCACCGAGATCATGGTGGCCGTGGGTGACAAGGTCGAACTGGACCAGTCCCTGATCGCCGTGGAAGGTGACAAGGCCTCCATGGAAGTCCCGGCTCCGGCCGCCGGTATCGTCAAAGAGATCCTGATCAAGGTGGGCGACAAGGTTGCCACCGGTTCCCAGATCATGGTCTTCGAATCCGAGGGTGCTGCCGCACCGGCTCCGGTCCAGGCTGCTGCCCCGGTTGCTGCCGCGCCGGCCGCCGCTCCTGCCGCTGCCGCTCGTCAGGACGTCAACGTGCCGGACATCGGTGGTGACGAAGTCGAAGTGACTGAGATCATGGTTGCCGTGGGCGACATGGTTGAAGCCGACCAGTCCATCATCGCCGTGGAAGGTGACAAGGCCTCCATGGAAGTGCCGGCACCGTTCGCCGGTCGCGTGGTCGAGATCAAGGTCGCCGCCGGCGCCAAGGTTTCTACCGGCTCCCTGGTGATGGTCTTCGAAGTGGCGGGCGCTGCCCCGGCCGCTGTTGCCGCGCCGGCTCCTGCTGCTGCCCCCGTGGCTGCCGCTGCTCCAGTTGCCGCCGGTGCCAAAGACGTCAACGTGCCGGACATCGGCGGTGACGAAGTGGAAGTGACCGAAATCATGGTCGCCGTGGGTGACAAGGTTGAAGCCGACCAGTCCCTGATCACCGTGGAAGGCGACAAGGCCTCCATGGAAGTGCCTGCGCCGTTCGCCGGTGTGGTCAAGGAGATCAAGGTGAAGGCGGGTGACAAGGTCTCCACCGGTTCCCTGATCATGGTATTCGAAGTGGCGGGTGCCGCTCCGGCTGCCGTGGCTGCTCCGGCTCCTGCCGCAGCGCCCGTTGCTGCCGCGCCGGCTGCCGCCGCTCCTGCGCCGGTTGCCCAGGCTGCTGCCGCCTCCGATTTCGTCGCCAACGACGCCTATGTCCACGCCTCCCCGGCAGTACGCCGTCTGGCGCGCGAGTTCGGCGTCAACCTGGCCAAGGTGAAAGCCTCCGGTCGCAAGGGTCGCATCGTCAAAGAAGACGTGCAGGCTTACGTGAAGGATGCGGTCAAGCGCGCCGAGTCCGCTCCGGCTGCCGGCACCGGCACTGGCAACGGCATGAGCGTCGTGGCCTGGCCGAAGGTTGATTTCAGCAAGTTCGGCCCGGTCGAAGAGCTGGAACTGACCCGTATCCAGAAGATCTCCGGTCCTGCCCTGCACCGCAACTGGGCCATGATCCCCCACGTCACCCAGTTCGACGAAGCCGATACCACCGAGCTGGAAGCGTTCCGCAAAGAGCAGAACATCCTGGCCGAGAAGCAGAAGCTGGACGTGAAGATCACCCCGCTGGTGTTCATCCTGAAGGCGGCCGCCAAGGCCCTGGAAGCCCATCCGCGCTTCTGCAGCGCCCTGTCCGAAGACGGCAGCAAGCTGATCATGAAGAAGTACATCCACATCGGTGTGGCGGTGGATACCCCCAACGGCCTGGTGGTTCCGGTGGTTCGCGACGTCAACAAGAAGGGCATCCACGAGTTGTCCCGCGATCTGGCCGAGATCTCCAAGAAGGCCCGTGCCGGCAAGCTCACCGCTGCCGACATGCAGGGCGGTTGCTTCACCATCTCCAGCCTGGGTGGCATCGGCGGTACCAGCTTTACCCCGATCGTCAACGCGCCGGAAGTGGCCATCCTGGGCGTCTCCAAGTCCGAGATGAAGCCGAAGTGGAACGGTAAAGAGTTCGTGCCGCGCCTGATGCTGCCGCTGGCTCTGAGCTACGACCACCGCGTCATCGATGGCGCCGACGGTGCCCGCTTCATCACCACCCTGAGTGGTGTGTTGTCCGACATTCGTCGACTGGTCCTGTAAGTGAGAGGGCGGGCCCAGAGCCCGCCCTTTTTGCTTCTCATTTCGTTAACAGGATTGTAAACTTGCCCCGTTTTTTTCACGGCTGCAGCGGCCTTGTTTGGCATAAGACTGTGCTGTCCGGGGATATAAGAACGACAAAGAGGTCATGATGAGTAAAGAAATCAAAACCCAGGTCGTAGTACTGGGTGCTGGCCCTGCCGGTTATTCCGCTGCCTTCCGTGCGGCTGACTTGGGTCTGGATACCATTATCGTCGAGCGTTACTCCACCCTGGGTGGCGTCTGTCTGAACGTGGGTTGCATCCCGTCCAAGGCACTGCTGCACGTCGCCAAAGTCATTGAAGAAGCCAAGGCGCTGGCCGAGCACGGCATCGTCTTCGGTGCCCCGCAGACCGACATCGACAAGGTGCGTCTGTGGAAAGAGAAGGTCATCAACCAGCTGACCGGCGGTCTGGCTGGCATGGCCAAGATGCGTAAAGTCCAGGTTGTTAACGGTTTCGGCAAGTTCACCGGCCCGAACACCCTGGAAGTGGAAGGTGCCGACGGCAAGACCACCGTCACCTTCGACAACGCCATCATCGCCGCCGGTTCCCGTCCGGTGAAGCTGCCGTTCATCCCCCATGACGACCCCCGCGTATGGGACTCTACCGATGCGCTGGAGCTGACGACCGTTCCTGGCAAGCTGCTGGTCATCGGTGGCGGCATCATCGGCCTGGAGATGGGTACCGTGTACTCCTCCCTGGGTTCCGAGATCGACGTGGTGGAATTTGCCGACCAGCTGGTACCGGCTGCCGACAAAGACATCGTCAAGATCTACACCAAGCGCGTTGCCAAGAAATTCAACATCATGCTGGAGACCAAGGTCACCGCCGTTGAAGCCCGTGAAGACGGCCTGTACGTCTCCTACGAAGGCAAGCACGCCCCGGCCGAGCCGGTTCGCTACGACAACGTGCTGGTTGCCGTAGGCCGTGTACCGAATGGCAAGATGCTGGATGCCGAGAAGGCCGGTGTTGCCGTCAACGAGCGCGGTTTCATCGAAGTCGACAAGCAGCTGCGTACCAACGTGGCCCACATCCACGCCATCGGCGACATCGTCGGTCAGCCCATGCTGGCCCACAAGGGTGTACACGAAGGCCACGTGGCGGCCGAAGTCATCGCCGGCAAGAAGCACTACTTCGACCCGAAAGTGATTCCGTCCATCGCCTATACCGAGCCGGAGATGGCCTGGGTGGGTCTGACCGAGAAGGAAGCCAAGCAACAGGGTCTGAACTTCGAAGTCGCCACCTTCCCGTGGGCTGCTTCCGGTCGCGCCATCGCGTCCGACTGCTCCGACGGCATGACCAAGCTGATCTTCGACAAGGAGAGCGGCCGCGTCATCGGTGGTGCCATCGTGGGCACCAACGGCGGTGAACTGCTGGGTGAAATCGGTCTGGCCATCGAGATGGGTGCCGACGCCGAAGACATCGCGCTGACCATCCACGCTCACCCGACTCTGCACGAGTCCGTGGGTCTGGCTGCCGAAGTGTTCGAAGGCTCCATCACCGACCTGCCGAACGCCAAGGCCAAGAAGAAAAAATAATCTTCTGCCCGTTTCATAAGAAAAGCCGCTCCATGGAGCGGCTTTTTGTTGTCTGTCTTTCGGCACCCAGCGGTCAGCAGCGCCCCTTCTTGGCCTGTCCCGGTGGGCAGAAGGTACCGTCGCCTCCGCGATCCCCGTCGCTGACCCGGATCCGGGTATCGTCCACGCTCACATCGGCTCCGTGCACCCGCACGGGCCCGCTGCTGCAGGCACTGAGCAGCCCCCCCAGCACTATCATCACGACCAGCTTGCCCATCATACCTCCTCGCGTTTTCCTGATTATGAGGCATGTGGCAGGGCGGTGGGAGGCGGCGTATCCCCCGTGCGTCACGGCTTGCCGTGGTCATGAAGAAGGGCGCCGAAGCGCCCTGGTGCGGGTCAGGAAGAGGTGCCGGACGCTCAGAGGCGGAAGTTGCCGACCAGCTTGTCGAGCTCACCGGAGAGGTGCTGCAGGTTGCGGCTCGACTCGGTCAGGTGATGGGCGATGTCGGCGGTCTCCATGGTGAGCTGGTTGATGTCCTCCACGTTGCGGTTGAGTTCGCCCACCACGCTCGACTGCTCTTCGGTGGCGGTGGCGACCTGGATGTTCATGTCGCTGATCTGGGTGATGTGTCCGGTGATCTGGTCGAGGGCGCCGTTGGCCTCGTCGGCCTGGGTCACCACCCGCAGGCTCTGGTTGCGGCCCTGGGCCATGGCGCTGACGGCACGGGCGCTCTGCTCCTGGAGGCTGTTGATCATGCCCTGGATCTCGGCGGTGGAGGCGGCGGAGCGGCTGGCGAGGTTGCGCACCTCGTCGGCCACCACGGCGAAGCCACGGCCCTGCTCGCCGGCGCGGGCGGCCTCGATGGCGGCGTTGAGGGCCAGCAGGTTGGTCTGCTCCGAGATGCTGCGGATGGTGTCGAGGATGCTGCCGATGGAGTCGGTCTGGCTCGCCAGGGACTCGATGACCCCGGCGACCTGTTCGATTTCACCGGAGAGGCCGACGATGCCGTGACGGGCCTGGGCGACGACCTGGGCCCCCGCATCGGCCTGCTCGTTGGCCTGCTTGGCAACGTCGGCTGCCAGGGATGCATTGCCGGCGATCTCGGTGACGGTGGCCCCCATCTCGTGGATGGCGGTGGCGACCTGGACGGTGCGATCCCGCTGGGCGGTGCAGTTGTGCTGGGTGAGCTGGGCCTTGGCGGCCACCTCACTGGCGGTGGCGGCTACCTGGCGGGAGTTGCTCGCCACCTGCACGATGGCCCCGTGGATCCGGGTCACGAACTGGTTGAAGCTGTGGGCAATCTCGGCCAGCTCGTCCTTGCCGGTGAGACTGGCGCGGCTGTCGAGGGCGAGGTGGCGGGCCACCTCGCCAATATGGGATTGCAGGAAGGAGACCCGGCGGCGCAGCCCGATGAGGATGAGGGTCGAGACGAGCAGCGAGATGGCGATGGCGATGACGATGATGGCGATCATCTGGGTACGACCGCTGTCATAGCTGTTTTCGCTCAGGTCGTTGCGATGCTGGGCCTGACCTATCAACCCGTCGAGCAGCTCATTGGCGCCCTCGCACATGACCCCGTAGCTCTGGCTGTAGCGATCCCGGTAGATGGCGCGTGCCTCGTCCATCTTGTTGTCAGAGAGCGCCTGCAACATGGGGGTCAGCTCCTCCCGCTCCACCCGGGTGAATTGATCGAGCAGGGTCTGGGCCCTGGCCCGGGCGTCCGGATCGACCTGGGCCTTGACGGCCTGCTCCATGGCCTGGCGCATCTCGGGAATGTCTTCCTCGCGGGTCTCCTTGACCCGGGTCAGCACCCCCTTTTCGTCGCGCAGGGAGGTGTCCTGCAGCAGCATCATGTCGATGCCGACGCGCATGCGCGGGATGCGGGAGGCCACTTCCGCCATGGCCCGCATGGGGGTGGCGGTATTCTGGAACAGCTCTTCGGCCTGCTGCCTGATGTTGTCCATGCTGCGCAGACTGGCGGCGCCAACCAGCAGCAGGGCGAGACAGGGCACGGTGACGGCCAGGATCAGTTGGGTTTTGATGGTGAGGTTGCCTGCCAGCATGTTGACTCCTTGGTGTGTTGCTGTGTCGCTACTGTAGCGGCTTGTCATGACGGTTCGCCGTCATGGGGGTCGGTATTCCCTGTCGACCCGGTGAAAAAAGGGCGCCGCAGCGCCCTTTCATCTTATAACCGGAAGTTGCCGACCAGCTTGTCGAGCTCGCCGGAGAGCTGTTGCAGGCTGCGGCTGGACTCGGTCAACTGGTGGGCGATGTCGGCGGTCTCCATGGTGAGCTGGTTGATGTCCTCCACGTTGCGGTTGATCTCCCCGACCACGCTGGACTGCTCTTCGGTGGCGGTGGCGACCTGGATGTTCATGTCGCTGATCTGGGTGATGTGCCCGGTGATCTGGTCGAGGGCGCCGTTGGCCTCGTCGGCCTGGGTCACCACCCGCAGGCTCTGGTTGCGCCCCTGGGCCATGGCGCTGACGGCGCGGGCGCTCTGCTCCTGGAGGCTGTTGATCATGCCCTGGATCTCGGCGGTGGAGGCGGCGGAGCGGCTGGCGAGGTTGCACACCTCGTCGGCCACCACGGCGAAGCCACGGCCCTGCTCGCCGGCGCGGGCAGCCTCGATGGCGGCGTTGAGGGCCAGCAGGTTGGTCTGCTCCGAGATGCTGCGGATGGTGTCGAGGATGCTGCCGATGGAGTCGGTCTGGCTCGCCAGGGACTCGATGACCCCGGCGACCTGTTCGATTTCACCGGAGAGGCCGACGATGCCGTGACGGGCCTGGGCGACCACCTGGGCCCCCGCATCGGCCTGCTCGTTGGCCTGCTTGGCAACGTCGGCTGCCAGGGATGCATTGCCGGCGATCTCGCTGACGGTGGCCCCCATCTCGTGGATGGCAGTAGCGACCTGGACGGTGCGATCCCGCTGGGCGGTGCAGTTATGCTGGGTGAGCTGGGCCTTGGCGGCCACCTCGTTGGCAGTGGCGGCGAGCTGGCGGGAGTTGCTCGCCACCTGCTCGATGGAGCCGTGGATCTTGGCGACAAAGTTGTTGAAGCCGGTCGCCACCTGGGCCAGTTCGTCACGGCCATCGACCTTGAGGCGATGGGTGAGGTCGCCATCACCGCTGCCGAGTTCGCGGAACAGGCGGGCCAGTTCGTTGAGGGGGCGGCTCACGGAGCCCGCCAGGAGAACGCCGAGCAGCCCCATGCCGACGGCGATGGCCAGGCTGACCAGCACCATGTGCAGGCGCGCTCTGTCCAGTTCGGCATAAATCTCGGCCTCCGGCACCTGGGCCACCAGATACCAGTCGAGCAGGGGGATGTAGCTGCTGGCCAGGATCACGGGCTGGCCGTCGACCTCGGCACGGGTGGCGGCAAAGGGCTGCTTGTTGAGCAGGTTGGTGCTGCTGCCGCTGGCCAGCTGGGTCAGGTTGTCCCGATCGATGCGGGCGGCGTCGGGGTGCAGCTTCACCTTGCCGCTGCCGTCTGTCATGAAGACGAAGCCGCTGTCGCCGATGCGGAAGTTGGCGAGCATGCTGACCATGCTGTCGAGGGATTTGGCGAGGCCGGCGAGGCCGCGTCCGTCAAGTTGCTGGAAGTTGACGAACAGTTTCACCTCGCCGTTGCTCTCCCGAAAGATGCTGAGCATCAGATCCTGGCGGCTCTTGGTGTAGTCATAGAACCAGTTGTCCTGCTCGTGGTTCAGGATGCGCAGAAAACCGTCCTGGTTGTAGTAGGCGGCACTCTGGCGATCGGCGAAGGAGGCGGTGACCAGGCCATACTGGCTCGTCATGTCCTTGAGCTGGTTGATGAGGATGGACTCCTGCTCTTTTGGCATGCCGCGCTCGACCCAGTCCAGCACGAAGCGGTCGTTGGCAAGCTGTCTGGCGGCATTGGCGACCGAGGTGAGATCCTTTTCGATCTCCTTGCCGATGCGCTGGGTCAGGTTGGGCAGCTCCTGCTCGAACATGCGGTTCTCGATCAGCTGCTGGGCAGAACGCTGGCTGAAATAGCCCACCAGCAGGCAGGAGAGGGCCACGGCGAGGATGACGGTGGCCAGAATTTTCTGTTTCAGTGTCAGGCTTGCGAACATAGGGGTGACTCGGAAGTGTGAACCAGGGTTGAACTCATAATAGCGGCTGATTTGGCGCGCTCTTGAGGCGGCGGGGGCGTTTATTGTCGATTAACGTTTGCGCTCACACCCGGATTGGACTGGATTGGCGCCCGATTTTGCCAAGACATCGTCGCAAGCGGGGCGACCCCTCGCCAGCACCCCGGCTTGCGGTTAAAGTGCTTGCACTTATAGTAGGCTGCACCTGACTGGCGGCCTGCCCGCTCGACTCGCACCGGATTTATGGACTCTCATATGCGCATCTTTCATCGGGGATGGACCCACCTGCTTGTGCTCCTGCTGGCGACCCTGCCGTTCATGGCGGCGGCCGGAGCCAATGATCCCGCGCCTTCGGCCAGAAACCCGGGGGCAACCAAGATGGATCGTCCGAAGATCGCCCTGGTACTGAGCGGCGGCGGGGCCAAGGGGTCGGCCCATATCGGGGTGCTCAAGGTGCTGGAGGCAAAGCACATCCCGGTGGACATCATCGTCGGGACCAGCATGGGCTCCTATGTGGCGGGCATGTATGCCATGGGGCTCAGCGCCGAGGAGGTGGAGCGCACGACGCTGGCCATCGACTGGAACAAGGGCTATCAGGACAAGGTGGGGCGCGACGAGCTCTCCCTGCGCAAGAAGCAGCAGACCGAGAAGTACCAGCTGCGCACCGACATCGGGGTCAACGGTGACCAGACCCAGCTACCGGACGGCTTCTTCCAGGGGCAGTCCATGGCCAGCCTGCTGCGCCACGCCACCTCCAACCTGCCGGCGCAAAAGAGCTTCGACAACCTGCCTATCCCCTATCGCGCGGTGGCGACCGACATGGAGACGGTGACCCCCTTCGTGCTGGATCACGGCAGCCTCGCCAAGGCGATGCAGGCCTCCATGTCCATTCCCGGTGCCCTCAAGCCGGTGGAGTGGGACGGCCGCATCCTGGCCGACGGTGGCACGGTCAACAACATGCCGGTGGATGTGGCCAAGGCCATGGGGGCCGACGTGGTGATCGCGGTGGACATCAGCGCCAAGCTGCGTACCCGGGAGTCCCTCAAGTCGGGGCTGGCCATGATCGATCAGCTCACTACCTACATGACCCAGGTGGGGACCGAAAAGCAGAAGGCGCTGCTGGGCCCCGGGGACATCCTGCTGACCCCCGAGTTCGGCAACATGGGGATCGCCGACTTCGCCCTGATGCCGGAGGGGATCAAGATCGGGGAGGCGGTCGCCAACAGTGCAGCGGCCCGGCTCGATGCGCTCTCTCTCTCGCCCGCGGCCTACGCCGACTATCGCAACGGCAAGCTGAGCCGGCGCGCCGAGCGCAGCGGCCAGCCCGCCTACTACATCGACAAGGTGGAGATCATCAACAAGTCGCGCCTCTCCGACGACACGGTGCGGGCCATGCTGAACGTGCGTCCGGACAAGGTGCAGACCTACGAGAGCCTGGAGGCGGGGATCCGTCGCCTCTACGCCCTGGAGTCGTTCGATCGCATCACCTACGAGGTGGAGGAGCGGGACGGGGAGAACGTGCTGGTGGTGGACGCCAGCGAGAAGAACTGGGGGCCGGGTTATCTCAACTTCCAGCTCGGTTTCTCCGATGACTTCGAGAGCAGCTCCAACTACAACGTTGGCATGTCCTACACCCTGACCAACGTCAACGACTGGGGAGGCGAGTGGCTGACCGAGGCGTCCCTCGGGACCGCCAAGCACCTCAAGACCGACTTCTACACCCCGCTGGAGCCCTCCCAGACCTACTTCGGCGAGACGAGCCTGGCCTACGACAAGACCCAGCGGCGGGTCTTCTTCCCGGAAGAGAGCAGGTCGTCGTCCGGGGTCAGCTATCTGGACTCCGAGTACAGCTTCACCAGCGTGGATCTCGCCGTCGGCTGGAATCGCCAGCCCTGGAGTCGCTTCTCCCTTGGACTGGAGGGCAAGATCGGCAGCGTGGAGATCCAGAACCTCACCAACGCGGATGCCGATGCCTCCGCCTGGGGACCCTACATCCGCTTCGAGCACGACACTCTCGACAGCCGCTACTTCCCCTATCAGGGGGTCTACTGGGACATCAAGGGGGGCTACTCCTACGTCGATCTCGACCCCTCGGACGGCCCCTCCGAGCAGGCCGAGGGGGTGAATTACCGGCTGGTGATGATCAAGCCCTGGTCCTGGGAGAGGCACAGCCTCAACCTGATGCTGGAAGGGGGCGGCTCAAGCTCCCAGGAGACGGTACCGCTGTTCGTGCAGGATCTGGGGGGGCTGTTCCGCATGTCCGGCTTCCAGCATTACCAGTTGAGCGGTCGCTACAGCCTGTTTGGCGGATTGCGCTACATCTACCGGGTGGCGGACAACGACTTCGGTGCCTTCAAGGCGCCCCTGTTCCTCGGGGGCTCCCTCGAGCAAGGGGGGGTCTGGGACAAGGGAGAGGACATCAGCATCGAATCCTCCTATACCTCGGGTTCCCTCTATATGGGGGTGGAGAGTTTCCTCGGTCCCATCTTCCTCGGCTATGGCGTGGCGGAGGGGGGACACGACATGTTCTATCTGCAATTGGGCACTACGTTCCAATAAGGGCGAAATGCTGCCTTTTTGTTAACTCACCTTGGGTGGGCGGCTTGTCACTCTAAAAAAACCTAATGGGTTTATATGGTTATGCTGGCTTGATGAATAACTGCACAGGGTTTGGATTTTAATTAGTCGTTAAAACTTATATAGTGGGGGGCACCCTACGGGTGTCCCGCAAGGACGATCGCCGCGAGCTTGGGCGAACCCCAAAAAAAAGACCAAAGAGGAATTAGTCGTGCTTGAAACATACCGTAAACACGTCGCAGAACGTGCCGCCGAAGGCGTGGTTGCCAAACCTCTGGACGCAGAGCAGGTCGCCGCCCTGGTTGAGCTGATCAAGAATCCGCCCGCCGGCGAACAGGACTTTCTGAAAGAACTGTTGTCCTCCCGCATTCCCCCGGGTGTTGATGAAGCGGCCTATGTGAAAGCCGGCTTCCTCACTGCCGTCGCCAAGGGCGAGGCCCATTCTCCCATCCTGACTGCCGCCGAAGCCGTCGAGCTGCTCGGTACCATGCAGGGTGGTTACAACATTCAGCCGCTGATCGACCTGCTGGACGATGCGACCCTGGCTCCTCTTGCCGCCAAGGGCCTCTCCCACACCCTGCTGATGTTCGACTCCTTCCACGACGTGGAAGAGAAGGCCAAGGCGGGCAATGCCCACGCCAAACAGGTACTGCAATCCTGGGCTGACGCCGAGTGGTTCCTGAACCGCCCGGCCCTGGCCGAGAAGATCACCGTCACCGTGTTCAAGGTGACCGGCGAAACCAACACCGACGATCTGTCGCCGGCGCCGGACGCCTGGTCCCGCCCGGACATTCCGCTGCACGCCCTGGCGATGCTGAAGAACGCCCGTCCCGGCATCACCCCGGACAAGGATGGCGTCATCGGCCCCATCAAGACCATCGATTCGCTGAAAGAGCAGGGCTTCCCGCTGGCTTACGTGGGTGACGTGGTCGGTACCGGCTCTTCCCGTAAATCCGCCACCAACTCCGTGCTCTGGTTCATGGGCGACGACATTCCGTTCGTGCCGAACAAGCGTGCCGGCGGCGTCTGCCTCGGCGGCAAGATTGCCCCGATCTTCTTCAACACCATGGAAGATGCCGGCGCCCTGCCCATCGAAGTGGACGTCTCCAAACTGGAGATGGGCGATGTCATCGACATCTTCCCCTATGAGGGCAAGATCACCCGCCACGGCACCGACGAGGTGCTGGCCCGGTTCGAACTGAAGACCGAGGTGCTGATCGACGAAGTGCGCGCCGGTGGCCGCATTCCGCTGATCATCGGCCGCGGCCTGACCGACAAGGCCCGCGAAGCGCTGGGTCTGCCGTTCTCCACCGTGTTCCGTCGTCCGCAGCCTGTCGCCGACACCGGCAAAGGCTTCACCCTGGCCCAGAAGATGGTGGGCAAGGCGTGCGGCGTGAAGGGCATTCGCCCGGGCACCTACTGCGAACCCAAGATGACCACGGTCGGCTCCCAGGACACCACGGGCCCCATGACACGCGACGAGCTGAAAGACCTGGCCTGCCTCGGCTTCTCCGCCGATCTGACCATGCAGTCCTTCTGCCACACCGCCGCTTATCCCAAGCCCATCGACGTGCAGACCCACCACACCCTGCCTGACTTCATCATGAACCGCGGCGGTGTCTCTCTGCGTCCGGGTGACGGCGTCATCCACTCCTGGCTGAACCGCATGCTGCTGCCGGATACCGTGGGTACCGGTGGTGACTCCCACACCCGTTTCCCCATTGGTATCTCCTTCCCGGCGGGCTCCGGTCTGGTGGCCTTCGCCGCCGCCACCGGCGTGATGCCGCTGGACATGCCGGAATCCGTGCTGGTGCGCTTCAAGGGCGAGCTGCAACCGGGCATCACCCTGCGTGATCTGGTCCATGCCATCCCCTACGCCGCTATCCAGAAAGGGCTGCTGACCGTCGAGAAAGCGGGCAAGAAGAACATCTTCTCCGGCCGCATCCTCGAGATCGAAGGTCTGCCGACCCTGAAGGTGGAGCAGGCATTCGAGCTGGCGGACGCCAGCGCCGAGCGTTCCGCCGCCGGTTGCACCATCAAGCTGGATAAAGAGCCGATCATCGAGTATCTGAAGTCCAACATCGTGATGCTGAAGTGGATGCTCTCTGAAGGCTACGGCGACGTGCGCACCATCACCCGCCGCATCAAGGGGATGGAAGAGTGGCTGGCCAACCCGGTACTGATGGAGGCGGACAAGGATGCCGAGTACGCCGAAATCATCGAGATCGATCTGGCCACCATCAAGGAACCCATCCTGTGTGCGCCGAACGATCCGGACGACGCCCGTCTGCTGAGCGACGTGGCGGGTGACAAGATTGACGAGGTGTTCATCGGTTCCTGCATGACCAACATCGGCCACTTCCGCGCCGCCGGCAAACTGCTCGAGAAGTATCAGGGCGAGCTGCCGACCCGCATGTGGATCGCCCCCCCCACCAAGATGGACAAGGATCAGCTGACCGAAGAGGGCTACTACGGCATCTTCGGTCGCGTCGGTGCTCGCATCGAGATCCCGGGCTGCTCCCTCTGCATGGGCAACCAGGCGCGCGTGGCGGAAGGGGCTTCCGTGGTCTCCACCTCCACCCGCAACTTCCCGAACCGTCTGGGCAAGGGTGCCAACGTCTATCTGGCTTCTGCGGAGCTGGCCGCGGTTGCCGCCATCATCGGCAAGATCCCGACCGTGGAAGAGTATCTGCAGTACGCCAAGACCCTGGACGCCACTGCGGCCGACACCTACCGCTACCTGAACTTCAACGAGATCGCCTCCTACACCAAGAAGGCCGATGCGGTGATCCTGCAGCAAGCGGTCTGAGACTCGCCGGTCTGACCACTGAAAATAACAATGCCGCGTCTCGACGCGGCATTTTCCATTTCAGGGGGCTGCGCGATAATGACCCGCCATGCCCAGCAACGGCGTCGTCGATTTGCCTGGTACGCGCGTTGCGCTTTCGTTGTCTGGCCATGATGGCCCCACCGTTTCCTGGTGGGCATTTTTATACCGCGGTACCTGCGAAGCGGGCCCGCGCATTGCGGCGTGGTTGCTATGTTTCTGTTCCGGATTGATCTGGCCCGCATGAAGTGGCGCCTTGGTTGTGCCCTGCTGGTGTTGGCCCTGCCCCTGGTGGTGGGAGGGTGGATGGTGCATGACAGCTACGAGCAGGAGCTGAAGAACGATGCCAGTGCGTCAGCCAGCAAGGCCAGAACCTTGCTGGAGCGCATGCTGGATCAGGCCGAGCGGGCCAACCTCGAGGTATTGCCGCTGGCCGGTCGCTCCTGCAGCGACAACCTGTTGCTGCTGCGCAAGCGGGTGGCGCTGGAGCCGTTCCTGCGCTCCATCAATCTGGTGCGACAGGGGATCATCAACTGCACCTCGCTGTTCGGGCCTGCCAGGGAAGTGGATGACGGCTCCCGCTACACGGATCGCAAGTTGCTGCTGATGAGCGGCAACCTGGTGCGCAAGAATCACCCCTTGCTGGTGGTGCGTCAGGAGCGGGGGCGTGATGCGGCACTGAGCGCCATTGACAGCAGCCAGCTCAGTTTCATGCTCACCCTGAGCAGCGATCCCAGCGAGCTGTTCTTGCAGGTGGGGTCCGCCTGGCTCGATGAGTCCGGCCACTTCCAAAGCGATCCGCCGAAACTGCACAGCAAGTTTGCCCTGATCCTCGCCTCCCAGCGTTACCCCTTCACCATCCACGCCGGTTATGCCATGCCGATCTACTGGCGTGCCCTGTGGGAGGCTCGCCATCTGCAACTGATCTGGCTGGGAGCCAGTTCGCTGGTGCTCTCACTGCTGGTGTGGTGGCTGCTTGGGCGGCCTGGGGCCCTGACGGACGAGCTGAGACGCGGGCTGCGAGCCAGGGAATTTGTCCCCTATCTGCAACCGCTGATCGCCAGCAAGGGCGGCAAGATGGTGGGGGCCGAGGTACTGATGCGCTGGCAACATGCCACCGAGGGGCTGATCCGTCCCGATCTCTTCATCCCCCAGGCGGAAGAGTCTGGCCTGATCGTGCCCATGACGGTCAACCTGATGAAGACGGTGGCCAAGACACTCCACCCGGTGCAGGAGCAGCTGCCCGAGGCATTTCACATCAGCTTCAACATCAGTGCCATCCACTGCCGGGACCTCTCCCTGGTGGCGGAGTGCCGCGACTTCCTCGGCCATTTCGTGCCGGGACGGGTGGTGCTGGTGCTGGAGCTCACGGAGCGGGAGCTGCTGGTGACCAGCCCGCAGACCCTCTCCCTGTTTCGCCAGCTCGACGAGATAGGGGTGCAGCTCGCCATCGATGACTTTGGCACCGGCCACTCCAGCCTCATCTATCTGCAGCAATTCCACGTGGACTATCTCAAGATCGACCGCTCCTTCATCGGCCGTATCGGGACGGAGTCCCTCTCCGAGCACATCGTGGACAACGTCATCGATCTCGGCGGGCGGCTGGGGTTGTCCCTGGTGGCCGAAGGGGTGGAGACGGAGCAGCAGGCCGCCTATCTGAGAGGCAAGGGGGTCCAGTATCTGCAGGGATACCTGTTTGCCCGCCCCATGCCGATACGCCAGTTCTGCCGGGAGCTGACGGCGGGAGAGATACAGGTCGCCGCCGGGCGCACCGCCCAGGGCTAGGCCGCGCCCACCAGGCTGTGCAGCCAGTTCACCAGGATGTCGTGGGGGCTGCCGGGTTCGGGAGGGGCGAGGGCGAGCAGGTGATAGCCGGTGCCGTCGGGGACGAAGCCGAGCGGTGCCACCAGCAGGCCGGCCTCGATATCGTCGCACACCTGCCGGTAAGGGCCGATGGCGACTCCCAGCCCGGCGACTGCCGCCTGCAGGCTGAAATAGAAGTGCTCGAAGGTCTGACCCGGCACCTCCTCGTTGGCGGGCATGCCTGCGTGCTGCTGCCACTCCAGCCAGGCGCCCGGACGGGTCTTGGTGTGCAGACGGGGGGCCGTTGGCCTGAGGGCCTGCACATCCCCCCTGGATTCAAAGAAGTGCGCCACCTTGCCCGGCGGGCAGACAGGGCCGGTCCGCTCTTCGAACAGCAACTGGTTGTAGAGCTCGGCAGGCCAGTGAAAGTCGTTGCGCCGGATGGCGAGATCGATGCCGCTGCCAAAGCTGAGGGCGCCGCCGCCCGCCATCAGGTGTACGTCCAGCTCCGGGTGCAGGGCCTGGAAGGCGGGCCAGCGCGGGATCAGCCAGCGCATCAGGAGGGTGGGTTCGCAGGAGAGCACCAGCGACTGGGGACGGCTCTGCTGGCGCAGGGCCTGCGCCGTCTGGCGGATGCTGCCCAACCCCTCTCTGACCGCCTGATAGAACCGTTCACCCGCGTCGGTCAGAAAGACCCGGCGCTGGCGCCGCTCGAACAGCATGACCCCCAGATCCTCCTCGAGCAGTCGTACCGCCCGGCTGATGGCGCCATGGGTGAGATGCAGTTCATCGGCGGCGCGGCCGAAATGCTCGGTGCGGGCCGCCACCTCGAAACAGCGCAGGGCGGTAAGGGAGGGAAGCGAGAGGGCTTTTTGTGAGTTTTTTTCACCATTCATGTCAGAAATCATCGTTCGTTATTGGTGTTATTGGCAAATAAAATAGCCGATATCCTCTCTAATCAGGACTCTTTTCATGACTGAACTGTTAGCCGTTGTCGCCATTACCCTCTTTGCCGTCATCAGCCCCGGGCCCGACTTTGCCATGGTGTCGCGCAACAGCCTGCTGCTCTCGCGCCGCACCGGCGTGCTGACGGCGATCGGCATCGCGGCCGGGGTCTGCGTGCACGTGGCCTACACCCTGCTGGGGGTGGGTCTGCTGATCCAGCAATCCCTCTGGCTGTTCAACCTCATCAAGCTGGCAGGGGCCGCCTATCTCATCTTCCTCGGCATCAAGATGCTGCGGGCCAAACCGGCTGCCGATGAAGAGAGCATCTGTCAGCCTGCCCTCTCCAGTCTGGGTGCGCTGCGCACCGGATTTCTGACCAATGTGCTCAATCCCAAGACGACCATCTTCATCGTCAGCCTCTTCATGCAGGTGGTGCAGCCGCAGACGCCGCTGGCGGTCCAGATCGGCTATGGCGCCTTCATCGCGCTGGCGCACGCCCTCTGGTTTGGTGCGGTGGCGCTCTTCTTCTCCACCCCTGCGGTGCGGGACCGACTGCTGGCGGTACGCCACTGGATCGATCGGGTGTTCGGGGGGCTGCTGGTGGGATTCGGCATGTTGCTGGCATTGACCCAGCAGACGCGCTGAGGCGGGGAGGGGCGCTCCCCCTATCCACCCCCGACTGTAGGGTCTTGTTTTTCATGCCTTGGCAGCCACTTTTCGGTAGAATTGGCGCTCATTTTGAAGTCAGATGAGGCGCGGTATGACGGTCAGGTTCCAGGCATTTCACAGCATCAAGGCGATTGGCAATCGGGAGGTGCTGTTCAACTGGTCCAGAACCAACCCCCTCGGCGCCCTTGATCAGGTGTGGCGCCCGACGACCCGTGACGAGCTGCAGCAACTGCTACGGGAATACCCCGAGCGCAAGCTGCGGCTCATCGGCTCCGGCCTCTCTTTCGAACCCATCCACAGCGTCTACGCCGAAGGCAGCCAGGCGCTGCTGGTGGACCTGCACCACCTGCGCGGCCAGCTGGACAAGACTGCCGATACGGTGACCTACCTGGCGGGGACGCCGCTTGATACCGTCTATGCCGACCTCATCGCCATGGATCGCATGCTGCCGGCGTCCCCCGGCGTCATCGGCATCCAGACCCTGGGTGGAGCGCTCAGCACCGGCACCCATGGGCAGGGACTGCACCAGTCCGCCCTGTGCGATGCGGTGGCTGCCCTGACCGTGATGCTGGCGAGCGGCGACATCATCCGGGTGGATCGCACCGATCCGCGCTTCGGCGCCTTCGTGATGGGCATGGGGATGCTCGGCATCCTGCTGGATGTGACCCTCAACACCGTGCCCAACCGCATCATGCGCTGCACCAAGTTCACCACCGACTACCCCTTCCTGCTGGAACACAACGAGCGCCTCAACCGGGAGCACGCCTTCGTGAAGAGCTGGTGGTTCGCCTGGACCGGCGAGAGCCACATCTGGCTGGTGGATCCCGCCTCCGATGACGAGGTGGCCCGCTACCGTGCCGGGGGCAGCGAGCCGCTGGTGCTGGAGGGAGACATGGACGAGCGCATGAACCTGGCGCTCAATGCCACCATAGACGCAACCCTGCAGAAGATGGCCAGAGACACCAAGGACGAGGCGCTGGCCGGTGAGCACTTCGAGACGGTGCGCCGCTTCAAGGATGCCTCCGATCTGGTGGGCAACGTCTACCAGATCCTCTGCAAGGGGATCCCGGCGCCCCAAATCAACTGCGAGGTGGCGGTGCCGCTGCATCGCATGAACGAGGCTCTGGAGACCCTGCAGGCCTGGCAGCAGGCCAACCCGGGCGTGCTGCACTACCCCTTCATCCTGCGCTGCACCGGTCCCTCCGTGGCCTGGCTCAGTGCCGCCCATGACAAGTCGGTGTGCTGGATAGGTTTTCTGGTCTATTTGGCGGCGGACGGGACCTTTGTCGGGGGCTCCATGGAGCAGATGCGCGAGTTGCAGCAACTGCTGGTGCCGCTCGGCGGCATTCCCCATTTCGGCAAGCACCTGGCGATGGACCTCTACGACTTCCCGGCCCTGTTGCCGCGCTGGCACGACTTCCTGGCCCTGAAGCGGGAGCTTGACCCCCATGGCCGTTTCGAAAACCGTTGGCTCGGCGACCTGTTCGCCAACCGGTAAGGATCTGACATGACCGATATGCAAGACACTCGCTTACTCATCCTCCTGCCGATCAGAGGGGGGGCAACCCGATGACAGACATGCAAGACACCCGCATCCCCGTGACCCTGCTGACCGGTTTTCTCGGCAGCGGCAAGACCACCTTGCTCAACCACTGGGTCAAGCAGCCCGAGCTTGGGGAGTGCGCCGTGCTCATCAACGAGTTCGGCTCCGTGGGGCTGGATCACCATCTGGTACAGCAGGTGGACGAGCAGGTGGTGCTGCTCGATTCCGGCTGCATCTGCTGCTCGGTGCAGGGCTCCCTGGTGGAGGCGCTGCAGGGGCTCTTCATGAAAGCCATCCAGCGGAAAATCAAGCCCTTCAAACGGCTGATTATCGAGACCACGGGTCTGGCCGATCCGGCCCCTGTGCTGTTCACGTTGAGGGAAGAGGGCTTTATCGCCCAGCGCTACCGCTTCGATGGCACCGTCACCGTAGTGGATGCCGGCCATATCGAGCAGCAGCTTGCGGCTCAATATGAGGCGGTCAAACAGGTGGCGCTGGCGGATCTGCTGGTGGTGAGCAAGGGCGATCTGGTGGATGAAGAGACCCTTGCTCGGGTGGAAGCCCAACTGGCGGCCCTCAATCCGGCAGCCCCCATCCAGCGGGTCAGCAATGGGGTGCTCTCACCTGCGGTGCTGGAGAAACTCGGCGCCTACAACGAGGCAGCGGGGCGCGACGTGCGCCAGTTGCTGGCCTGGCTGCGTACCGAATCCCCGAAACAGGGGCTGGCTTCGCCCATGCAGCCGAAGATGACGCCGTTTGCCGCCAAGGTGGGGACGGCCGCGCCCACCCGCTTCGAGCACGGCAATATCGAAAGTTTCTCCCTGCGCATCGGCGAGCCGCTCAAGCCCTCCCGCCTACTGGCCGCCATCGACGCGGTGCAGGCGCAATACGGCGATGCCCTGCTGCGTCTCAAGGGGATATTGCAACTGGAAGGGGAGAGCCAGCCCGTGGTGATCCACGGCGTGCACGGCCAGCTCTATCCGTTGCAGGCGCTGGGGGAGTGGCCCGAAGGCAAGGCCCAGTCCCGGCTGGTGTTCATCGTGAAGAGCCAGGACAGGGTAGGCATAGAGCAGTTGTTCCTCTCAACCCTCAAGGCCCCCGAACCCAGCCTGGAAGAGCACCTCAAGGCCATGCTCGGCCAGCCGGATGCCTGATATGCTGATATGACCCGCGCTCGTGCGGGTCTTTTCTTATGTGATGAGGAGAGACAGAACCATGCCTGACAGCTCCCCGATGGTGACGCCCGCCCAGCGCAAATGGCTGCCCTGGCTGACAGCGGTCGGTTTTTTCATGCAGACCCTGGATGGCACCATCCTCAACACCGCCCTGCCCAGCATGGCCGATGCCCTGGGCGAGAGTCCGCTGCAGATGCAGTCCGTCATCATCGCCTACATGCTGACGGTGGCCCTGCTCATTCCTGCCTCCGGCTGGCTGGCGGACAGATTCGGCACCCGCCGGGTCTATCTGGTCGCCATCCTGCTGTTTACCCTGGGTTCCCTGGCCTGTGCCATCGCCAACACCCTGCCCATGCTGGTGATCGCCCGGGTGTTGCAAGGGGTCGGGGGGGCCTTGCTGATGCCTATCGGGCGTCTGGCGGTGCTGCGGGTCTACAGCAAGCATGAGCTGCTGAGGGTGATGTCGTTCGTCACCATCCCCGGTCTGCTCGGCCCCCTCATCGGCCCGGCCCTGGGGGGCTGGCTGGTGGAGGTGGCGAGCTGGCACTGGGTCTTCCTCATCAACCTGCCGGTGGGCCTGCTCGGCTTCGTGGCAAGCTGGCACTTCATGCCCGACCTTCGCCAGCACACCGCCAGGTTTGACTGGCAGGGGTTTGTGCTGTTCAGTGTCGGCATGGTGCTGGTATCCGTCGGTCTGCAAGGCCTGGGGGAGCACAGCATCTCAACCGGCTGGGCCCTGTTTGCGGTATTGTTCGGTCTGGCCGCCATGGCGAGCTACTGGCTCTATGCCGCCACGGCGGAGCAGCCCCTGTTCAGTCTGGCGCTGTTCAAGACGTCCACCTTCGCCATCGGTATCTGGGGCAATCTGTTTGCCCGCCTCGGCAGCGGCGCCATGCCGTTTCTCACCCCGCTCTTCCTGCAACTGGGGCTCGGCTTCTCCCCGAGCAAGGCGGGGATGACCATGATCCCCACGGTGATCGGCGCCATGCTGACCAAGACGCTGGTGAACAAGCTCATTCCGCGCATCGGTTATCGCCGCATCCTCATCGGCAACACCCTGGCGCTCGGGGCCATGATCGCGAGCTTCTATTTCATCGACAACCAGGTGCCCCACGGCGTACTGCTGGTGTGGCTGGCGGTCTTTGGTGCCATCAACTCCCTGCAATTTTCCGCCATGAACACCCTGACCCTGCAGGATCTCAGCAGCGAGCACGCCAGCAGCGGCAACGGTCTGCTGTCGGTGGTGATGCAGCTCTCCATGAGCCTGGGGGTGGCCATCGCCGCCAGCCTGCTGGGGCTCTTCTCCATCGGCCAGCCCGAGGAGAGTGGCCGCTGGCTGGAGGGGTTCCACCTCACCTATCTGTGCATCGGCCTGATGTCCATGCTGGCGGCGCTGATCTTCGCCCAGCTGGCGCGGGAAAAGCGCTGAGTCCCAGGCTCAGGGGGCGGGCAGGTAGCTCACGTCGCAGGGCAATCGGGCCAGCAGTCCGGCCAGGTGGGTGGTCTCCAGCAGGAAAGTCTGCTCGGGGTGGCCCGGCGTCCAGGTAAAGGCATGGTGATTCATGAGCACGGGATCCACCAGCAGGGGGATGTCGGCGCGGGGCAGGAAGGGGCAGACGGCTCCCGGCAGGCAGCCAATCTCGGTCTGCATCTCGTCGGCAGTGCAGATGGAGGGTTTGGCACCGAGCGCCGCCTTGACCGCCTTGCTGTCGAGCCGGCCGTCCCTGTGGGTCAGCAGCAGGGCGAAGCGACCATCCTTGAATTTGAGGAAAAGGGTCTTGCTGAACTCGGCCTGCCAGCCGAGGCGAGCCTTGACCCGCTCGTCGGTGGCGTAATCGAGGATGGGTTCGTGCTCGAAGTGCTGGTGGGGCAGGCCGGTGAGCAACTGACGGTTGAAGTCGTGAATGGCATCGAGTGGCATGGGGTTCTCCTGTGATGGCGGTCATCCTGCCACTTGCACCAGCGCAGGCCCAATCACCGTTTCTTATCCGTCATCAGCGGAGTCATCAACAAGGGCACCCGAGGGTGCCCTTGTCGTTCAGTGATGCTGCAATTCGCCCGCTTTCCAGTGGAAGGGAATGGGCTCAAGGCGCTGGGAGGCTTTGTTGTAACCTGCCCACAGCTCACCGATGGTGCGACCATCGATGGGATGGCGGAATGTGGGAGCCAGCTCCGCCAGCGGCCAGAGCACGAAGGCGTTGGTGAGGATCTCGCCGCGGGGCAGCACCAGCGGCGTCTCGCAGACCAGCTCGCCGTAGAGCAGCAGATCGAGATCCAGGGTGCGCGGGGCGAACTTCTTGGCATCCGGCTCGCGGCCGTGAGCGAACTCCATGGCGCGCAGCCGCTGGCACAGGGTCGCCAGGGGCAGCTCGGTATCGGCACCCACCACCAGGTTGTAGAAGGGGCGGCCGTTGAAGCCCACTGCCTCGCTCTCGAATACCCGGGAGACCTGCAACTCGCCGAATTCGGCGTGCAGGGCATCGAGGCCGGCGCGGATATGGCGTTCCCGATCGATGTTGGATCCCAGACTGATATAGATGCGGGTCATCAGCTGGCGCTCGCAGCCGGCGTGCGATGGCGCAGGATCTCGACCCCGACGCCTGCCGCATTGGGCACGGCACCCGGTTTGGTCAGGGTTACCTTGACCCACTGTACCCGCTCGTCTTCCAGCACCAGGGCGGCGACCTGCTCGGCCATGGTCTCGACCAGCTCCACTATCTTGCCCTGGGCGTGATCACAGATCTTGCGAGAGAGGGTGGCGTAATCCAGCGCCAGATTGATATCGTCGGTTGCGGCGGCTGGGCGATTGTCAAACCCCATCTCGAGGTCGAAACAGAGCTTCTGGCGAATGCCCTTCTCCCACTCATATACCCCTATGGTGGTCAAAACCTCGAGTCCGCGAATAAACACCTTGTCCATGACAGTACTTCTTCTTTACTCTTGATGGGCTGTGAAAACAGCGCAGGGATGCAGGCCCGGCAAGCAGATTGCCGCTGGCGGCCGGTTTGGGCGACACGCTTTCGGGCAAGCCCGGGCCTGGGAATGTGGCCCGCATCATACCCCATTCATATCGTGGTAAAAACGACCAAGATGACGGCCCTGACGATTTTGATGATTATTCTGGCCTATCTGGGCGGCTCGCTGTCCAGTGCCGTGCTGGTTTCCCGCATCACGGGTCTGCCGGATCCCCGTGACCATGGTTCCCACAACCCGGGGGCGACCAATGTGTTGCGCCTCGGCGGCCGGATGGCGGCGCTGATCGTACTGCTTCTCGACGTGCTCAAGGGGATGGCCCCCGTCTACCTCGCCTGGTATCTGCAGATCAAGCCCGTCTACCTCGGCTTTATCGGGGTGGCCGCCTGTCTGGGCCACATGTACCCCCTCTTCTTCCACTTCCGTGGTGGCAAGGGCGTCGCCACCGCCCTCGGTACCATGTTGCCCATTGGGTTTGCCATGGGGGGCGCCGTCATCACCACCTGGCTGCTGGTGCTGCTGGTGAGCGGCTATTCGTCACTGGCGTCCATCGTGACCGTGTTGCTGACTCCGCTCTTTACCTATCTGCTCAAACCGGAATACACGTTGCCGGTCTCCCTGCTCTCCTGTCTCATCCTGATCCGTCATCACGAGAACATTACCCGCCTGCTCAAGGGGGAGGAGTCCCGCCTCTGGGGGCGCCGGGGAGCGGTCCCGCCAGCAGAAGTGATGAAAATGGATGATGCTGCGCAAAAAAGAGACGAACGAGACGAAAAGTGAAATTTCCCGTTGACCACCTGCCCTAAAATCCGTTTAATAGCGCCCACGCCCAGATAGCTCAGTCGGTAGAGCAGGGGATTGAAAATCCCCGTGTCGGCGGTTCGATTCCGTCTCTGGGCACCATATTTTGGTGCCATGAAATAAAAACGTGTTCATGCACAATAGTTTGAAGTGTGCCGGCTTAGCTCAGTAGGTAGAGCAACTGACTTGTAATCAGTAGGTCACCAGTTCGATTCCGGTAGCCGGCACCATTTGCCCAGATAGCTCAGTCGGTAGAGCAGGGGATTGAAAATCCCCGTGTCGGCGGTTCGATTCCGTCTCTGGGCACCACGAATAATTCCTCCTTAGCTCAGTCGGTAGAGCGACGGACTGTTAATCCGCAGGTCGCTGGTTCGAGCCCAGCAGGAGGAGCCAAATAAAAAGCCCAGCAGCAATGCTGGGCTTTTTCTTTTCCCATTGTCCCCGTCCTGAATATGGCTTATACCTTCTTCCCCGAATAGATGGAGATCTCGATGGGACAAGGTGTGAAACGCACACAGCGCGATTACTCACTGAGGTTTAAATTGTCCCTGGTCGAGCAGATTGAAAAAGGTGAACTCACCTACCAGTAGACACAATTCCAATATGGCATTCAGGGCAATTCGACCATTCTGGTATGGTTGCATAAGCATGGTCTGCAGGGTTGGAGCCAGGGAGCATCGATTAGAGCTGGCAGGATCACATCATGCCTGACTCCCGGCAACCAAATGTCTGAACAGCGTATCAAGGAGCTCGAGTAGCTGGCGCTGATGAGCCTGGAGGCTCAGTTCTTTGAAGGCGCCTCAATCGTAAAAAACGACCTGGTAAGCTCTCTCGCAGCGGTATGTCGAAAAGCTGACCATCTTCAGTGCTTGCTGGTTCCTCGGAATAAACCGTTAGGCTGACTACAATCGCAATCGGGTCGCCGACCTGCGTCATGCACAAGGGCAGCAGGTAGTGAGCTTTGTGCGCAAAGTTCACTACGGGTGGGCATCCACAAGTAGCATTATCTGCTGCAGGGCCAAGACGATGCTGGGCTGACGGTCTGGTGGGACAGACTGTTTAGGATATTGGCCGAGCACCGTCTGTTGGTGCAGCCCAAACGGGCCTATCACAAGACGCTCCACAGTTTTCAGCGTTTCTATCGCCATCCCAACTTGCTCAAACCCGGCCCGGTGAAAATCACTGCGGTGGCGCCAGGGCAGGTCTTGGTTGCCGACATCACTTACCTGCCGGCAAAGAGCGGGCCACTCTACCTGAGCCTGGTGACGGATGCCTTCTCGCGTAAGATAGCGGGGCATCACGTGCACGAAGGGATGCATGCTGAGTTGGTTGTGATGGCGCAGAGCACTGAAGCAACGGCGTGGCAGCGGGGAGTTTATCCATCACTCGGACGGCAGGGTGCAGTATTGCTCAGGCTTGAATCAGACGCTGTATGAACGGTACGGAGTACAGTACTCGATGACTGATGGGTATGACTGTTATCAGAATGCGCCGGCAGAGCGGGTGAACGGGATACTGAAAGGTGTAGTGGTCTAATCATCCCGGACACCGTTTTAGGTGGTACAGTCGCCACCATTATTTGAGGTGTTCAATGACAAGA